>NZ_JADBUB010000069.1:0-11132 GCF_020245865.1 Microcystis sp. M169S2 | reverse complement strand
CTTCTAGGTTCTGTGTGATAAGTGTAACTTACATAGGATCGATCAATCTTTGTGTCCTTTGTGTCTTTGTGGTTCGTTCCACCCCCTGGCTAGGAGGAATGTATCTTAGAATACATTTTGCCCACCAAACCGAAGAGAGCCTATAGATTACTTATGAGGAGAGGTAAAAGGCAAGGGGCCAGGGTAAGCGCATCTTAACAATCCTTGACAAAATAAACTTTATGTGAGTTGCTTACCCAGAGAGCGATTCAGGCATATTTGAGTAGAATTGGCCATCTCAATTGTTAAGCAAAAATCGACCAAATGGGTCGATTTAGTAACTATTCTGATTGACTGGTATCACCTGAAATGCCCATACGGATCACAAAATTGGCCAATTGTCAATAGCTTTTGAGATGCTCTCACTCTGAAAAGCTAGACTCATCTATTTACCTCCTTATTCTCCCGAATTCTCTCCTATTGAAAACTTTTGGTCAAAAGTCAAAGTGATGTTAAGAAAACTGGTTCTTCGTTACTTGATATGGTTTGAGAAGGGGGCATAAATCGACTAAATCCTTATCTGGCAAGAGACTTAATTGATTAGTTCGCTCTAGATCAAAAACAATTGACAAAAATCGCTAAATGCCTTTCTATATAAGGGTTCCATCCCTTATAACCGCCGTCCATTGCATAACACAAACCGAAGAGCCAGAAAACTGAAGGCGAGAACTTACAAAGACTTAATAGAAGGGATTGAATTAGCTATGTTAGAAGTTACTCAAAAAGATATTCGCAATTGGTTTACTCACTGTTGCTACTGTACCTCATGAGTCAGAGAATTGCTATAAATCTTTAACCTAAAGGAAAAGAGCGACTACAGAAGGTTAATAGATGAAGTTTTTGTTATGATTAAAACTGAGAGATTTTCATTAAGAGTTATAATAAATTCCGTTATAATAGGGTGAGTAAAGACGAGGAAATAAAATGCCCAAAAAAGCGTACTTAGCTAAACATCTAAGTTCAGAGGAACTGAAAGATAGATACAGAGCAAGTCAAGATTCGGTGGAAACAAGAAGATGGCACTTGTTGTGGAAAATATCTTTAGGATGGACAATAAAAAATGCGGCAGTAGCCGTCGGATTAGATTATCAATATAGTTTTAAAATTCTCAAAAGATATAATGAGTTAGGAGAAGAAGGCGTTAAAAATCTCAAGAAAAAGAGTCACGAACATCGGAGAGGAAAAGAACCTCTGTTGAAGGAAGAACAATGGCAAAAATTAAAAGAAGAACTGAAAAAACTTCCTGCTGATGGTGGGATATGGACTGGTCCAAAAGTGGCTAGATGGATAGAAAAGGAAACTGGACGAGAAAAAGTTTGGAATCAAAGGGGATGGGATTACTTAAAAAAGTTCAGACATTGTTGTCAAGAACCCAAGCCAAAACATAAAAATAATAACTAATTTAATCAAAAAAATTAAGTAGAATTTACCAGTAAAAGTCCAAGAATTAAGAAATAAATTTACCAATACTCAGGTAGTTATCTGGTTATTTGACGAACATCGAATCGGCTTAAAACCGATTATTAGAAAACTCTGGTAGCTTATAAGTAGTCGTGCAAAATTAATTTCCTAGTCGATATGGGAGACAGCTATCAGCGATTGGATTTGAATTTTTAGTTCACTATTTACCGATCACTGAAAAAGCGTTCGTGTTAGTTAGCGGATCGAGTGAGCCTAGCCGAAGTCTGAGGGCTGACGGCTTAGATGTGTAATTAATTTTGCTTAGGTACTTAGGATGATTTGTTATGAAAACTACTCCCAACAAATTTATACCCAAGTTGTTTGTTCCTCGTCGTCAACGGCTATCTTATCTACTCGCGCTCAGAAATTGGTTGAACGGACACAACACTTTCAGCGACAAGATATATGATTAATTTTATATCAGTGCGTATAAATGTTGCCGATATACCTTCCCAGAAGCTAGGAATCTGTGCTAAGTTATTGCGAGGATTATCTTCTGAGGCAGCCCTCAAAAGATAGGCCATCAATCGAGTCAACTTTATCCTTTTTAACCTTAAGAGTTTGAAAAATGACCAAAAATCAGCAAATTTTGGCGAAAATGGGGGGAGGTAGCCTTGCTCTCCTTCTTTCCTTGAGCTTAGGACAACAAGCTTCTGCCACCACCCTCGTTAGCAACCTACCTCCAACAACTACAAGTCTGAGTATAGGAGGCGCAGTAAAAACTGATTCATGGCTACGTTCAAGTTTTACAACTGGCGGTGGCAGTTATGGTTATACTCTTAACTCGGTCACTCTTCAGTTTCGGCAAGACACTGCAGATGCCAATTTATTTGTCCGTCTCTATGAAAACAACGCTGGGGTACTTGGTAATCTGATAACCAGTTTTATTAACCCTGCGTCCATTAGCACTACCCCTCCCGACGGAGCCGACACCGTCTTTACCCTTACTACTCCGCAAACATTAGCCGCTAATACCTCCTTCTGGTTGCTTGCTGGGATTGATGCCCCAGTCGGCACTGGTGGAGAATATTCATGGCGTGGTACCAACTCTTTCGACCAAACAGGGGAGCCTGGCTGGTCGATTGGTAATAGTTCCCTTTTTAGTGGTAATCAAGGAGTTAGTTGGACTACTTCTACTATAGCTAACGCTTTTCAATTCAGCGTTAACGGGACAGTAAACACTCCTCCCCCTCCCCCTACTAATATTCCTGAACCGGGTTCCGTTGTTGCCTTGTTAGGACTAGGAGGATTGGGGTTAGCCTCTAGGTTGAAAAAACTCTCTACTCGTGCTTAGAAATTAGCTGAATGGAAACATCTTTCCATCATCAGTGTTCGATGTCTTGGTAAACGAGGGAATATCCTAACGATTCCCTACTTTTCATTGGTAAATCTTCTTGACATTATCGTGATATAGAAATTTATCAAACCACGAGCAACTTGTGTAAATAAAAACAAATTACCGCTAATTTTTCGATCAAGAAAAAGCCTTTATCAGGCAAGTTTTCCCTTCTCGAAGTGTTAGCGGTGTGTTTTTTTATTATTGAACCAACGAGCAAATTTTTACTTTAACGAAAGCACTCTCGTCCCTTCTCGACTTTCTGTGACAAGTGTGCCATAATCTTCGAGAAGTTTAGCCGCCGCAAGTGACACCTAATCCCCTTCTCGGTAGAATTCTGGAAAAAGAACGGTGGAGGGAAATTACGGTTAAAAACTTTTTCTATATACACGACTACCATTTTAGCAAATAGGCTTCATCCCTTTCTATTGAGAAATATTACAATAAACATGAGTACATTAAGAAAAGTTAATCGGTCGATACATTAACGGGTAAGGGTTTTCAGCTATTTTATACTAAATCCGTTGAGCATAGGCTACTTATGAGGAGAGGCAAGAGGCAGAAGGCAAGAGGCAAAAGGGGGAATAAATAATCAGTTTTTAATAACCGAATTTAGTATTAGTATATATGTATGTGGTAAGTTCAGGAATAAAAAAACTTGAGGAAATTTTTCCTCTGGCGGGATGTTACTAGACTAACCGCCCAAGGGAAAAAATAGGATTCTTTTTGGACATTTTTGGCTTTTACGGTCAACTCAGAGGGGAAATATATCCCCTATATGGTTTTAATCCGAACTGAGGTTAACCAGAGCTAATTCTAATGTTTGCTCTTCCTTTTCTAGCTCCTTTTTGCTAAAACTTAACACTTCATCCAGACAATCAATTACCACCGTATCCCCTTCCATAAAAGCTTGTTCGAGAATTTTTGTGGCTAAAGGATTCTCTAACTCCCGTTGGATAGCACGTTTTAAAGGTCGCGCACCGTAGGTGGGATCGTAACCAACAGTAACGATATGATTTTCTGCGGCCGTAGTTAATTCTAGATTGATTTTTTGTTCTGCTAATAATCTTTCCAGACGCTGTAATTGCAGACGAACAATGTAACGCAATTCTTCTTTTTTCAGGGTATGGAAAATAATTAAATCGTCGATACGATTCAAAAATTCGGGACGAAAATGACTCCGCAAAGCTGTTAAAACCCGTTTCCGCATCTCCTCATAATCGGCATCTTCGGAAACATTTAAAATATGGTCACTGCCAATATTACTGGTCATGACGATAATCGTATTCCGAAAATCCACCACGCGCCCCTGAGAGTCGGTAATGCGCCCATCGTCAAGCACTTGTAATAAAATGTTAAAAACATCCCGATGGGCCTTTTCCACTTCATCCAATAAAACCACAGAATAGGGACGACGACGCACCGCTTCCGATAGTTGTCCCCCTTCCTCGTAACCCACATAACCCGGAGGAGCGCCGATTAACCGCGAAACCGCGTGTTTTTCCATGTATTCCGACATATCGATGCGAACCATGGCTTCTTCGGAGTCGAACAGTAACCCCGCCAAGGCCCGCGCTAACTCGGTTTTACCCACTCCTGTGGGTCCCATAAACAGGAATGAACCAATCGGACGGGAGGGATCTTTCATTCCTGCGCGTGCGCGTCGAATCGCCGCTGCTACTGCCGTGACCGCTTCATTTTGTCCGACAACTTTTTTCTGTAAATGAGACTCTAATTCTAATAATTTTTGTCGTTCCGATTCCATTAAACGATTGACGGGAATTCCTGTCCAACGGGCAACTATTTCGGCGATATCGGCATCAGTTACCTGTTGTCTTAATAGGGTCGAACCTGCTGCTTGAATCGTTTCTAGTTCTTTTTCTTTTGCTTCTAATTCCCCTTGTAAAATTTCTAGTTTGCCATACTTTAATTGGGCCGCTTTATTGAGATCATAAGCACGTTCCGCTTGTTCCACCTGTAGGCGCAATTGTTCTTCTTCCTCTCGTAACAATTTAATTTCCTCGGCGATATGTTTCTCCGTTTGCCATTGGTCAGCGAGAGGCTTTTGTTTACTTTCTAATTCCTCAATTTCTTCGATAATTCTTTCTAAACGCTCTTGAAAAGCTCGATCTTTTTTCTCCTCTTTTTCTAAGGAGAATTTTTCCATCTGTAACTGCATTAAGCGACGATCTATCATTTCCAAATCGGCGGGTTTAGTGGTACTTTCTACCTCTAATTTTGCCGCCGCTTCATCGACTAAATCGATCGCTTTATCCGGTAAAAAGCGATCGCTAATATAACGATGGGATAGGGTAGCTGCTGCCACTAGGGCCGAATCGGTAATTGTCACCCCATGATGCACCTCATAACGTTCTTTTAATCCCCGGAGAATCGAGATAGTATCCTCCACGGAAGGTTCCTTAATATAAACCTGTTGAAAACGTCTTTCTAAAGGGGGATCTTTTTCAATGTGATTGCGATATTCATCCAAAGTTGTCGCCCCAATACAGCGCAATTCACCCCGAGCTAACATAGGTTTTAATAGGTTGCCCGCATCCATGGATCCCCCTTCCCTAGAACCCGCACCGACAACGGTATGTAGTTCATCGATAAAGAGAATAATTCGCCCTTCTGATTGGGTAACTTCTTTCATGACTGACCGCAATCTTTCCTCGAATTCGCCTCGATATTTTGCCCCAGCGATTAAACTTCCCATATCGAGGGAAATTAACTGACGATTTTTCAAAGATTCGGGAACATCTCCGTTAACAATCCTTTGGGCCAATCCTTCAGCGATAGCGGTTTTTCCTACCCCCGGTTCACCGATTAAAACTGGGTTATTTTTAGACCGTCGCGAGAGGACTTGCACCACCCGTCGAATTTCTTCATCACGACCGATAACCGGGTCTAATTTGCCTTCTTTGGCCGCTGCTGTTAAATCCCGGCCATATTTATCTAAAGCTTCGTATTTTTCCTCTTGATTGGGTTCAGTAACCTTTTGAGTACCGCGAATAGCTTTGATAGCTAATTCTAAATCTTGGGGGTCAAGATTGAAAGTGCGTAAACATTTCCGGCCCACCCTTTCATCTTCGGCAAAACCGACGAGAAGATGTTCGACGGAGATAAATTTATCTTGCCAACTTTCCCGGGATGCTTCCGCTCGATCGAGCAGCAGATCAAGACCACGACCTAGGTATAATTGATCGACGATGGCCACTTTCGGCTGTCGGTTGGTGAAGACTTCTAGCTGTTGTTGCAGTCGGGGAATTTCTATATTAGCTTTTTGTAAAATCCGGGTGGCTAGACCGTTATTCTGCTCTAGGAGGGCAATAATAACGTGTTCCACCTCTAAGGTCTGATTTTTAAAGCGTCGCGCAATTTCTTGCGATTTAACGATCGAATCCCAAGCTTGTTCGGTAAATTTATTCGAGTCTGTGGGTTGCATTCTGCACCAATGAGGAAAGCCAGTGTCAGAGGTATAGTATAGCAAGGAGTCTCGATCGATCACAAAGTTCCGGGATCGACAAAGGGTCTGACTTGAAAGAGGGTGTGGGGCGTGGGGTGTAGGGTGTAGGGTGTAGGGTGTGGGGTGTGGGGTGTGGGGTGTGGGGAGAATAAATAAAAAAGTCTCCTATCTCCTATCTCCTATCTCCTGACTTGAAAATACAAGCTGAAATAAGGCAAATTCGTCAATCATACTAAATCCGTTGAGTATAGGCTACATATCAGGAGAGGCACTCCTGCGAGTGAAGTGACTCTCAAATTATTACAGATGCGTCAGCGGCTGCGTGTAAGCATCCCACCGAAAAACTAATGCGCGGGGGGTTTGGGGGCGGCACTTCGACACGCTCAGTGACCGCGCCACGCCCCCAACGGGGGGTTTGGGGGGTAGAACCCCCCAAAAGCTTGGATTGAGTAATCAGATCTGAAGTAATACGGCCATCCGTTGAGTCTAGGCCACATATCAGGAAAGAAACTCCTGCAAAAGGGGGAATAAATAATCAGTTTTTAATAACCGGATTTAGGATCAGAATATTTTCATGCTTGACGGTGTAACTTGTTGCATCGGGACTGACTTATTTATCACTATTACCCAATTGGGTTAAAGCGGTCCCGGTGAGGCGACAAATTTGCCACTCTTTGAAGACCTTAGCCCCCATTTTTCCATAAAAATCGATTGCCAGTTGATTCCACTCTAAGACAGTCCATTCTAAAAGTCCTGCATCCCTAGCGACGGCAATTTTAGCCACAGCCATTAGTAAAGCTTTCCCGATACCTTGACTACGATAATCGGGTAAAACGAAGATATCTTCTAGGTAAAGCCCCGGTTTAGTTATAAAGGTAGAATAGTTAGCAAAAAATAGGGCAAAACCGACTATTTTACCCTCTACCTCTGCCACCAATGCTTCGATGTAGGGTTTTTCTCCGAATAAATGCTCCCCTAAAGCTTGACTATTTCCTGTCATTAAATGGCTGAGTTCTTGATAGGCTGCTAAGGCAACAATTAAGTCAAAAATAGCCTTGACATCGGTAGAAACGGCAGCACGGATGGAATAATTCATGATTGCTGGTCAAATCTTGATTTTAATGCTGATGATGTTTATGGGGAGATTCAGCAGGGGGAGAATTAAGATTGGAAAAATGACCGTTATTTAATCCCATCCCAACGCTACCAATACTGAAAAGTCCCATGGACACAAAACCGGCCGCAATTGTCCCCATGGCCACGGTTCCAATGGAAACTACTCCCATAGGAACAATACCGATGGAAATAACGCCCATGGGGACAATACCAATGGAAATTATACCAGTGGGGGCAATACCGATCGACAACCATTTTCGTCCGGAATTACCACAACTATTCTCTTTTTCTTGACCTAGATTGGAATCCATGCTTTTAACCCCGAAGATGCTTTGAGCCTTCCCATCCTAGGTTAGGGGTAGAATTCTTGTCAAAAGACCGCTAGTCAAAATGAAAGTTAATTTTTTATAAAAACTATTGACTTTTCATCTCAGTTATGTATTGGCGGGATGCCAGCCAGATCGAGAATTTTCGGAACTAAATCCTCTCGTTTAATCGCCATGATGTGGACACCTTGACATAACTGCTGGGCTAATTTTATTTGTTCGGCGGCGATTTTGATGCCTTCTTCGAGGGGATGAGGTGCATCAGCGAGTCTTTGAATGATATGATCAGGAATTTGTACCCCTGGCACATTTTTATTTAAAAATACGGCATTTTTAGCCGATTTTAACAGAAAAATTCCCGCTAGAACTGGTTTATCGGCCAGGGAGGCCACCTGCTGCATGAACTTATCAAGACACTCGAAATCCGTAACTAATTGACTTTGAAAAAACTGCGCTCCTGCTTCGATTTTACGCTCAAAACGGCTTTGAAGACCAGACCAACTTTTTGACTGCACATCGACGGCAGCCCCAGCAAAAAGTTCTAATGGTCCATCTGGTAAAGATTTATCGTTAAAGTCAAAACCTTTATTTAATTTATCGATTAATTTTAACAAACGTACCGATTCTAGGTCAAAAACTGCCCTAGCTTTGGGGTGATCTCCTGCTTTGACGGGATCTCCAGTTAAAGCTAGTATATTTCTCAATCCCAAGGCATGAGCGCCCATTAGATCTGCTTGCAATCCGATCACATTGCGATCGCGACAGGCCATTTGACAGATGGGTTCGATGTCGTGTTGATAGAGAATAGCGGAGGCAGCCAGAGAGGACATTCGCACTACGGCGCGACTGCCATCGGTAATATTAGCCGCATGAACGCGATTTTTCAGCCAGAGGGCCATTTCTAGCATATGACTGGCATTACCCCCTTTCGGGGGAGTAATCTCGGCTGTAATCAAAAATTCTCGGTCTTGAACCGCGCGTCGTAAACGAGTAGTCATCGAGTTATCTAGGTTTTAACCATAAATTCTATAGCAGATTTAGCCCGGAAATGGCTCTTAGGGAAGCAATGATCATCGGGCTGCGCTGCTTTATACTGGTCGGTGTCAGTGCCCGGCTGATATTCAGATAAGTTAACTGGCAGGAAAAAATTTCTAATGTAGTATAATACACGGACAGTTTAACCAAATCCGTTTACAAGTGTAAAGGACAACCGATTCGATCGAGCGATCATGCCAACTCTTTCTCGTTTACCTACTAAAGACAAAGCCCTAATCATGACCCATCCCCTCAAAATCGTCGCTTTAGGTGATAGCCTTGTGTATGGCTATGGCGACCCCGTGGGTGGCGGTTGGGCCGAGCGCCTACGTCGTTTGTGGATGGAAAGTGCCGGTCATGCCCTGTATAATTTGGGTATTCGCGGCGATCGAGTGGTACAAGTGTCCGAACGTTTAGAACAGGAATTTCGTCTCAGGGGGGAAATTCGCAATCGTCTCCCTGACCTGATTCTTCTCTCCGTCGGTGTTAATGATACAGCCCGTTTAGGCCGGCCCGATGGTCGCACCTATACCGATCACGATCTTTTTCAAACTCAAATCGAACATTTACTCACCCGGTCCCGTTCTCTTTGCCCGGTTTTGTTTATAGGTATGATTCCCGTGGATGAGCGGAAAATGCCCTTTTTAGATTGCTTTTACTTCAACCATCGCGATCAGTATCGTTTTAAAGAAACCACTAAACAAGCTTGTCTAGAGCAAAATATTCCCTATCTCGATTTATTTGATCTCTGGATGAACCGGGGTGATCTGTGGTGTCAAGAAAGATTAATGGAAGATGGACTTCATCCCAATGTCCAGGGCTATCAATCAATTTTAGAGGATATTTTAAACTGGTCGCCCCTCACCTCCTTTGTCGGTGTGGATGGTTTTATTCAACCGTTCACAGGAATTGCCGAAAAGTGATGTCCTCTGTTCTCAGTGGATCTAGCGGTGCTACAGAAACCGTAAGAGACAGTAAAGAAACTGGTCAAACCCTG
The DNA here is from genome assembly GCF_020245865.1 of Microcystis sp. M169S2. Taxonomy (NCBI): domain Bacteria; kingdom Bacillati; phylum Cyanobacteriota; class Cyanophyceae; order Chroococcales; family Microcystaceae; genus Microcystis; species Microcystis sp. M169S2. The sequence goes on along the minus strand of NZ_JADBUB010000069.1, from coordinate 1,356 downwards.
TTAGTCTAAACTCCAGATCTGAGAAACGCTGTAAGTCTTACCAACTAGGGTTTGCTGAAAATTACTGGAAGCTTTACTAGAAAACGGTTTTAGGACTTTTTTAGCCAAAAAAGTGCAAGAAACAAACGTTGAGAAATCGAAATAGGGACTCATACTAAATCCTGTTTTGAAAAGATGATAACAATCAGTCATAAGTTAGCCAATGATAGTTAGTCAAGTTGTAAGGATTCAGGTCAGGGGATTGACAAAAACCGAAAAAAGTGTAGATTGAGAGGATGAAGCAAAAAGAACCGCAGCAGCTACTATAGCGGTAAGCGCTTGAGTGAGATACAAACCAAGCTTTGCCTAGCATGGTTTATAGCTCGTGAAACTGTACCTCATACGACTGCACACCGCTATAGACAGGGAAAGCCTGAAAAACCTGACGCCAGAACAACTGGTGGAGATGGTGCTGAAATTACAGGAGTTAGTAGTCAAACAAGGCGAAACCATCGAGAAGCTGAAGGGTAATCGGCGTTGCTGATTTGAGATATGAATCTTCTTTTGTGGGATTTTTAAAACCTAGACCCAAACTAACTTTTGGATAGGTGCAAGGTTGTCATTCATACCTTGATTCAGCAACGCCAACTCCTCATCAAACGGAGTTAGCCCAAGTCTTTTTGGATTTAATCACGGAAGCCTTTAGGCAACATAGGCAATATCGAGAAACCGGCGCTCGGTCTATCTATAACCACTGGGTTACGGATTTTCGACTGCGGTTAGAGCAAGCTTTAGCAGTGTGGCGACCCCAGACGGGTTATGCTGCGGGTTTATTGCTGAAATCCTTGCTGGACAAGTCCCATCAGTGGTGGTATTTCCTCGAGCATACTGAAGTCTCTCCCGATAATAACCGAGCCGAGCGTTCTCTGCGTCTGGGAGTAACTAAGCGCAAGATAGCTGGTGGTTCTCGCTTCTTCAGTGGCTTTGTCGATACTGCTCGTTTGTTGACCGTGATTCAGTCTTGTCGCGCCCAAGGCCGTTCGGTTTTAACTTTCTTCCGTCAGGCTTTGGCCTCTGTCCATCACCCCTTGAATCCGGTTGTCTCTCTTATCCCCACTGCTGATTTTTCTCTCTTTGTCAACCCCTAGACCTGAATATTTACAAGTAGGATTTACTATAAAAACATGAAATTTTCAAAAATATTAGTAACTATAGCGTTTCTGATTCAGAAGAGGTACATTGGCTCTTCTAGGTTCTGTGTGAGCATGGTATAATAGTAACACAGAACAGGAGGTGGGTTATGTGGATAAATTTTGATCAACTCCTCGATTTACCAAATGTAACAGTGGTCAATTATCAAAAAATTGATGAGACAAT
>NZ_JADBUB010000068.1:0-13033 GCF_020245865.1 Microcystis sp. M169S2 | reverse complement strand
GCTTCTTAAAAGTTGCCTAAAGATTAATCAAGTCAAGGAGAATTTATTCTCAATTATAAAAATTGAGATAGTTTGTGCCGATTAAATAAAGAGGTTTTGATAACCAAATTAAAGCATATCTAAAGAGTTTTGAGTTAAAAGTTAAACTTCAAGTTTTCATTCAGGATGAATGTACTGATTAACTAATTTTTTGGGGAAAATTAGTTAACCCATCATTATAACATATAATTAATTTGCAAGAGTTCTATTAGAAAGCATAACAACAAATGCCAAGGGGAAATAGCGCCAGAAAACATTCATCGCGGTTGTCGCAAGCGAGAAGTATATGCCGCGATTGTATCATAATCGGTAAGGTGCGTTCCCCCTCGTCGCAGCAAGAAACGCACCCGACAAAATCATTGAGTTCTCCCTATGCGATCGCTACTTCCGCCTAACAACCCTCAACGTTCAGGAGGAATTTGCCCCTTTAACTCCTCAATTAGTGATGGGAGCTGCGATTGAACCACATCCCAAACGATATTGAGGTTGACATCATCATACTCATGTACCAACCGATTTCGCATTCCCTTGATTTCTTGCCAAGCAATGTTGGGCAAGTTTTGTCGGGTTGTTTGGGAAACTCGTCCGGCGGCTTCGGCAATCACCAAGAGCCGTCGAATCACAGAATCTTGAAGCTGCACATTGGCGACGAACTCAGCTTTCGAGCATTGAGCCGTGTAGATCATTACCAGTTCTGCGGATTGCAGCATATCAAGCAGGAATTGGGGATCCCGTTGCATAAATCACTTGAGCCGAAGAAAGGATTTGATTACGGCGTAGGTAGTTGCGACTGGTGGCAATGCCTTGGCGGGTAATCAGGTCAACATCTCGATGGAAAATGGTTTTTAGCTCTGCTTCCATTTGGTCTAGGGTGCTGAATGTGGGGTGAGCCTCTGGATGAAATTCCACCATAACATCAATGTCGCTGTCGGGGCGGAAGTCTTCGCGCAGGACGGAGCCGAATAGGTGAACACTGAGCTTTGTCGAAGTGGCGAATTCGGTCACTTGCCAGCGATCGCAAAACTGGGCAATTTTTTCCATCGGTAGGTGAACACTGAGCTTTGTCGAAGTGTTGCTCGCAGTAATGGTCATGACATTGTTACTCCCAAGGTTTCAATTTGCCGATCTCAAAAACGTGGCCGATAGCTGATCACTGAAAGCTCCTTAAATATCTAACCTTTGGTAGATGCTATTAAGATGATTTAAGTGCTGCTGGGGATCAAAGCAACTTTCGATCTCGTCGGGGGATAAAATGCCAGTAACTCGCTCATCTTGGCTGATAAAAGCTTTAAAATTGCCGTTATCGGTGTTCCAAGCGCGATGGGCGTTTTCTTGGACGATTTTATAGGCAGATTCCCGGCTAATTCCCTTACTCACTAAAGTTAAAAGAACTCTTTGACTGAAAATCACACCACCATAGACATTCATATTTCGCTTCATGTTTTCGGGATACACCAGCAGATTTTTGACTAAATCGGTGATTTCCTTGAGCATAAAGTGGGTCAAAATGCAAACATCCGGCAGCATTACCCGTTCTACGGAACTATGGGAAATATCTCTTTCGTGCCAGAGGGCGATATTTTCTAAGGCGGAAACGCTATGACTACGGATAATTCTCGCCATTCCCGTTAAGCGTTCTGAACGGATGGGATTACGTTTATGGGGCATAGCGGAGGAGCCTTTTTGTCCTTTGGAAAAGTATTCTTCCACTTCTAGGACATCAGTTCTTTGCAGGTTGCGAATCTCCACGGCAAAACGTTCGATCGAAGCCGCCAATAAAGCTAATTGTTGCACATAATCGGCGTGTCGATCGCGGGAGATAACTTGAGTGGAAGCGGTATCCGGTTCTAATCCTAACTTCTGACAGGTTAACGCCTCAATTTTGGGATCAATATTGGCATAGGTTCCCACTGCACCGGATATTTTACCGATGGCGATGTCTTGGCGCAAGCGAATTAAACGATCGCGTCCTCGCAGCACTTCCGCTAACCATCCCGCTAGTTTAAAGCCAAAGGTGATCGGTTCGGCGTGAATGCCGTGGGAACGTCCCACCATGACTGTATAACGGTGTTCTTGGGCGCGATAACGCAGGGCTTGAATGAAATCTTCTAATTGTTCTAAAATCAGGTTTAAACTGGCGACTAATTGTAAGGATAGGGCGGTATCTAGTACATCAGAACTGGTTAAACCCAAATGAATATAACGCCCCGGCTCGCCCACATATTCGTTAACATTTGTTAAAAAGGCGATGACATCGTGGCGCACTTCTGCTTCTATTTCTAAAATGCGATCGGGATCAAAATTAGCTTTTGCCTTAATTTCTTCTACTGCATCCCCCGGAATATAGCCTAATTCTGCCTGCGCTTCACAGACGGCTATCTCTACCTCTAGCCATGTTTGATATTTATATCTATCCGTCCACAAATTCCCCATCGCGGGGAGAGTATAACGCTCGATCACTATTAATTCTTCCAAGACAACCGTTTAATTGTATCGGATCGGGGCAAGTCTGGGAATAGGCAAGGGGCAGCGGGGAGTTTTGTTTTCCCCACTCCCTTTTCACCGGTTAGTAATTCGGTAGTAGCGGTGAGGCTCTTCTAGGTTGTGTGTGATAAGTTTAACTTACAATATGATTGATTGATCTTTGTGTCCTTTGTGTCTTTGTGGTTCGTTCCACCCCCTCTCTAGGAGGATTATATCTTAGAATACATTTTACCCACCAAATCCAAGAGAGCCGCGGTGAACTATCTTGTTTAATTTAGCTTGAATCGAATCCCTACCCCCTTGCTTCAACCCATGCTCGCATTTTACCCGGATTGTTTAATCCGTAGGGATCGACGAGTTGTTTAAATTCTAGTTGCAGGGGATTAATCTGTCTGCTGCCGCCATCTTCCATGATATAAGTGTGAGGATTGGCAATGGCTGCACCCTGTTGTTCATAGATAGCAATAATCTCATTTAATCGAGTTTCTGTGGTAAATTCTAGCAAGGGAAGACCGGCGGGAATAACTTTACCTTGAAATTTCAAAAATTCTAGGTGCATCATTATTTCCTCCCCAAAATAATTATAGAGTTTCTCTACCGTGGCTAGATTAAAATAAAAAGCCTGTAGATAAGTTATTTTGGGGTTACAACTACGCGCATGGAGAGTGGTATGATTCCAAGTAAATTCTAAGATACTGTTGCCTTTTTGAGTTTCTTCTGGCGTTTTATAGTAAGTAAGTTCACCATTATATTCTTTAATTAAAGACTCTAGGGCAACTCGATCGCTGTCCGATACTATTAACAAAACTGCCGCTTTTCCTGTGGGTAAATAATCCTTAAGAGCAGTAAAATAAGCGGGAATTGGCCAGGAGTGAACGCTAACCATTTTCTTAACGATGCCATCACTATCACTAAGAGCTTGACCGAATTTAGCGGCGGTGATAAAATCGGCAAAAGTAACGATAAATTCTGCCCAAGGATAACAGGGAGCGAGGGCTATTTCTAACTCGGTAATAATGCCATTGGTTCCGTAGGCATGATTGACTTTTTCTACCTCATCCCCCCGTAGTTCGATAATTTTTGGTTCTGTTTCTAGGGTGACTAACTGCACTGCTTGCAGATTGCCCCTATCCTTCAATTGTCCATAATTAATCGAACCCATGCCCACACTGCCACCCCCGATAAAACCGCCAATTGTCGCCGTCCGATAGGTAGAGGGAGCCATTCTTAATTCCCAACCAATTGCGCGAGCTTGTTTATCAAAAAATGCCATTTTTACCCCCGCTTCTACCCGTGCTGTACCCGGTTCGATCGAGATAATTTTTGTTAGTTTGGTTGTGTCTAAAATTACTCCGCCCTGCAAGGGAACACATTGACCATAATTACCTGTACCCGCACCTCTAACTGTTAAAGGAATTTGGTATTTAACGCAGGTTTTAGCGATGTCAATAACCTCTTGGCTATTGTGGGGACGAATGACTAAATCAGCCCGTTTATCTTGCAGTTGTGCTTCTAAAATGGGACTAAAATGATAATAATCTAAGGAAAGTTTCGCCACTTGCCCCGGATCGGTGATAATTTCCAGATGGGCAAGTTCTTGAATGAGATTTTGACAATTAGATTTCATGGTTAGGTATTAGTGTAAAATTAGTTTCCTAGTCGAGATGACAATTCAGTTAAGTAGTCGTGCAAAATTAATTTCTTGGTTAGGATAGGCAAAAGGCAAGAGGCAAAAGGCAAAAGCTTGATCGAAATGTGTAATTAATTTTGCTTAGGTACTTATCAGTTATCAGTTATCATTCATAATTCATAATTCATAATTCCCCCATTTCCCCATCATCTTACACCCTACACCCTACACCCTACACCCCACACCCTACACCCTACACCCCACACCCTACACCCTACACCCTACACCCTACACCCCAATCAGCGATCGCTGGATAAGAAAAAATTAAAAACCGATCGCCTAGGCGGTCGGTTTTACTAAAAATTATAAACTTTTATTAACTTTGTTTGCTGAGAAACTGTTGAGCTTGTCTAAGAGCGGCAGCGCCGATATTGAAGACAGCCCAGCCACCAGCAATAAGCAAAGGGGTTAAAACGATTAACACTCTCCAGTCCATAGATTTCCTTCTCCTCGGTCAGTGCTTAAAAGATTGTTACTTGATTCTCATTTTATATTTATACCCTAAACCGCCCCTTTTGGGAATCCAGTATCAGTACCTTTTCCCCCATGAACGAGGGCAAGTTTAGCATAGCGCTCGGCGTGTTCGATCAACTCTTGAGCCTCCTGTGGCGACACTTCCCGGACGCGTTTAGCGGGAATGCCCACCACTAAAGATCGCGGTGGTATATCTTTTGTCACAATACTACCCGCCCCAACAATACTACCCGCCCCGACGCGCACACCATCGAGAATCACTGCCCCAATGCCGATTAAACAACCGCGCTCAATATGGGCTGCGTGAATTACCGCCCGATGCCCGATGGTAACGTAATCTTCAAGAATAGTAATTTTGCCCGGCTCTCCGTGTAGGATCGCCCCATCTTGGATGTTAGTATAAGCCCCAATTTCGATGCGTTCCACGTCGGCACGCAATACCGCCCCATACCAAACACTCACCCCCACAGCTAGGGAAATATCGCCCATTACCGTGGCATTAGGGGCAATAAAAGCCGCTTGACTGACATCGACAATCGGCCAGAAATTAGAAGTTGATCTTAAGTTATCTAAGGACATGGGAGGATCTGCACTAAAGTCGAAAGAGAATACCCGTCCAATTTGGTTGGGTATAATATATATAGGATTATTGGTACAAAGATAGCAATTTTTAGTTTAGGTTCTTCCATGATCAATGCAAGTTTACAATACCCTGTTTTTGGCCCCGATATCCATTGTCCTCATTGTCGGCAGCTAATCCCCGCCCTCACTTTGACGGATACCTATTTGTGTCCGCGCCATGGGGCTTTTGAAGCCGATCCCAAAACGGGTGAGTTGGTTCACTTGCAGTCAGGACGGCATTGGCGACTCTGGAATGGTGAGTGGTATCGTCAACATACTCACCCAGATGGTATTCGTTTTGAGATTCACGAAGCACTCGATCGCCTCTATACTCAAGGATTTAAAGCGACTAAAGTAATTATTGCCAACCGTTATCGGGATTTAGTTAGTTCCTACCTAGAACGTAACACCACTTGGCGCGGTAATGAACTGGGTGAAGCCACTATTCCCCGTCTCTACGGTTTACCGGTAGAATTTAGTCCCGATACCCCCGATGAACCCTGTTGGGATGTAATTAACTTTGATCTGGAAAAAGAACCGGGGGTTCCCAAACGTTATCCCTATTTTCGTCTTTTTGACTGATTACTGATTACTGAAAATGCACCATGTTTCTATTCGTACCGCTAATATCCATCGGGCGATCGCTTTTTATCAACTTCTCGGTTTTACCCTAGAGGAAAGATTCACCACGGGTTATACTTTGGCTTGTTGGCTCACTGGGTTAAACGGACGCATCGAATTAATCCAAATTCCTCAACCGAAACCCGCTCCCGATGCCTTTGGTGATCAGCATTATGTGGGTTATTATCACTTGTCTTTTGACCTAACAGAAAATGTCAGCAATTTACCAGAATGGTTAGAAAAATTAACAAATAACTTTCAGCAAGCCCATCAAGAGGATGCCGATTTATATCAACCTTTAAATATTCTTTTGCTACCCCAACAACAGATGATCGGCGATCATGTCTATGAAGTCACTTTTATTGCCGATACAGACGGTTTACCCCTAGAATTTATCCGTCGTTTAACCTAAAAAGATTGTCCCACTTCTAAGACTTTTGTTTGGCCATTGCGAGACAAAATAACCTGTTGATTACCAACTTCCACTAAAGTCCAACCATTGATAAATTCCCCCGGAGAAATACGAGTGGTTATGCCCTTATTATCAAATAAAGCTGTAGATCGATCGCCTAAATCCATTACCCCCACCAGGGTATTTTTCACCTGATTATTGGTAGGAATAACCGCTGCCACCGGTCGATTTACCTGGGGAGCAGCTGGTAATGGTGGTGCAGAAATGTCGGTATTTGAGGGTGTAACTGGGACAAGTTTGGCAGTAGTTTCAGGGGTTTGGGGATAAACAGGAACGTAAATTCTTTCTATGATCTGGGGAGTGTTATTAACCGGTAAATTAGCGGGTGGTGCTGGTGGAACTGGCACTACTGGAGAAGGGTTATTTTTGGCAGCAGGATTGGGATCGGGGGATGAAGTTTGACTTTGGCGATCGATAATAGCAAGGGATGATTGCAGATAGGCAATAAATTTTTTATCTTCTTGGGAAGTCGTGCTATTTTGAGAGATAGGGGCATTTTTCTGACTGATGAGCCATGCCACCACCCAACCTAGATAGATGCAAGCAATAACAAAAATAACTTTATCTAGGGGCATTCTGGGATTTTCTTCATAGCCCGCCGGCATATTTGTTTCACTCCTCGATCGCTGCTGTTGTTTCGATTCTAACAGGATAGCACTCAGTTATTCTCCCTCAATTTTCCTTTTTAACTAATTAAAATCTTCTAGAGGGGATATAGTGGACAGAGAATGATGTATATTAATGTAAGTAAAGTTTCGTAACAATTCTGAAATCCTTTGCTCAACTCTACCCTAGTTTCCAGCAATCCCGATCGCCTGAAACCCCTAGTCCCTAACTGGGAAAAATGTCAATCCGTCTTTTGGACAGCAGCATTTCTGGTATCAGTCCCCGTATTCATACAAGCGCCCCTAGTGCGCTACTATCCCGAAGTTAGCCTAGGTTTAACCTTTTTCTGGGTGGGGTTAGGGGTTTGGCTGCTCAAACAAGAAAAAATCAGTCTTTGGGGGGATTTACTTTTGGGCTTTAGTTGGAGTTGGTTAGCAGGTTCTCTGTACTGGGGTTGGTGGCGTTGGGAACCGTTGATCCATATTCCCATGGAAGCGATCGGGCTGCCCTTTGTTCTCTGGGGACTATACAAAGGTCGTGGCAAAGTGGGCAATCTTTTCTATCTGGGTTCTTTGTTAGGAACGGCCATCACCGATGTATATTTCTATCTAACGGGACTAATTCCCTACTGGCGACAATTAATGACCGTGGAACTAGATCCCAACCTAGTATCGCCGATATTTCATAACGCCTTAGCCCAAATTGAGACCCCCTGGGGCATCAGTTGGGCGATCGTGCTGCTCAACCTGCTCTTAGCGATCGGTATTTATCCTTTGCAAAAAAGGGGATGTCATTGGTGGGCATTTAGCGGGGCTGTATTGAGTACAATTTTAGTCGATGGTTTATTTTGGATTACCGCCTCTCTGGCCTAAGACAATAGGCTATATAATTAACGCAGTCTATCTATTGCCGCTTATGCACCCGTGGATATACTACTAGGAAAAAATCCCTATTTACTACTCCATACCGAGAGAGGCCAGCGTTTTTTCCCTCTCGTGGGGAAATCTTACTGGACAATCGGACGGAGCAAAGATAACGATATCGTGATTAAAGATCACTGTATCTCTCGTAATCACGCTATTCTACAATCCACGGAAACAGGGGATTTTTATCTGATCGATCTCGGTAGTCGCAATGGAACTTTTGTCAATGGCAGAAGGGTGGCCATTCCAGTGACTATCCATAGCCAAGAGCAGATCACCTTTGGCAAAACCGAGGTGCAGTTCTATCGTCCTGCTCCCACCAATGTGGGCAAGCAACCGCGCAATTTAGAATGGGATACCCTCACCTCCGCCGTCCATGAACGGCGCTTAACATCGGTGATGGTGGTAGATATGCGGAATTTTACGGCTTTAACGAGGCAATTAGACGAAAAAGTGCTTTCTTCTCTGATTGGCAGTTGGTTTCGCCATGCCGGGGGTATTATCCGCAGTTCCGGCAGTTGGGTAGATAAATATATTGGTGATGCGATCATGGCCATCTGGTTTCACGGCCAACAGGAAGTCGATCAAGACGATATCCTGCAAATTTTCCAAGCAATTATACAACTAAATAACATGACTTGCGCCTTAAGCGAACAATATCCCTTACCTTTTAAATTACGCATCGGTGCGGGAGTGAATACTGGTTATGCTATGGTCGGCAATACTGGCAGCGGTGAACATCCAGATTATACGGCGATCGGGGATACAGTCAACGCCGCTTTTCGTTTAGAGTCGGCTACCAAAGAAATGGGCAAGGATTTAGCCATCGGAGCCACTACCTACAGTTATCTCATCGGTTTACCCCATCTCCAGCAAGTTTTTACTCAACATACCGTCAGTCTGAAAGGATACCACGATAGCACTATTGCCTACGGAACCACTTTTGATGACTTGGATCGTTTCCTCGATGCCAATATTAATGAGGAGATGACTGGAATTACAGGATTTATCGGCAGTGTCTGAAGATTGAAATTAAACGGGGGGTTGGGAAACGTTTTAGTGATCGGTAAACAGTAATCAGTGAAAAGACAGTAGGAAACTTTTATTTAATACTGTACACTTAAAACTAAAATCTGATAACTGATAACTGATAACTGATAACTGATAACTGATAACTGACTTACTCTTCGGTAGCGGCGAGAACTAAATCTTCCTCCTCCAAGGCGGGGGGAACTTCGATTTCTTCCACTACTTCCGAGACGGTCCGGCCTTCCGCTTCCGCTAGACGTTTTTCTCGGTATTTAATCGCCATTTCTTCGGCTTTTTCAAACACTAACGGGCGATTTTTGAGCATATCTCCCGGTTCTGGTTCTAATTGTTTAGTCGAGAGGGAAATGCGACCTCTTTCGGCATCGAGATCGATAATCATCACTTTTAACTCATCATTGACATTGAAAACCGTGTGGGGGGTGTCAATGTGATCGTGAGAGATTTCGGAAATATGCAGTAAACCACTGACTCCACCAATATCGATGAAAGCACCGTAGGGCTTGATTCCGCGCACAGAACCGATTACCACCTGTCCCACGGCTAAACCGTTCATCTTGCGTTCCACTAAAGCGCGACGATGACTTAAAACCAGACGGTTGCGATCCTCATCCACTTCTAAAAACTTTAAGGGCAATTCCTGACCGACTAAATCCTCTTTCGCTTCTCTGGTGCTAATGTGAGAACCGGGGATAAAGCCTCGGAGACCTTCAATTCTGACTAATGCCCCACCACGGTTAGTGGCGAAAACATTCGAGCGCACGGTAGCATCTTCTTTTTGCAATTGACGCACCCGTTCCCAAGCGCGCATATATTCGATGCGACGGATCGACAGGGTTAGCTGTCCATCTTCATTCTCGTCGGTAAGAATGAAAAACTCCCTGGTTTCGTTGGGTTGTAAAACTTCTTCGGGATTATCGACGCGGTTGATCGACATCTCCTGCACGGGGATAAAAGCGGCGGTTTTAGCGCCGATATCGATGAGCGCTCCCCGGGGTTCCATGCTGAAAACAGTCCCGGCGACAACATCTCCCGGACTGAAATGATAATCGTATTTGTCTAGAAGGGCGGCAAAATCTTCATGGGTAAAGCCTATGTTTTTGTTTGCAGTTTTTTGGGTGGTCATGTACGTTGTTTGGGCCTCGGAATTTCCGTAGGTTTTTCCTCCTATGTGATGTACAGTTTCTAAATCAAGGAGATGCCTCCTAATTTAGTTACTAGGCGGGGCCTAGGGGATGAACTGCCGCATCCGGCTTTCTTGGAGGCAATCTGCCTCAAGAATGACTTTTAAGAATCTAACCAGAGCTTGGGCTTGAAATAGCACAAGGGATCCTCATTATAACTGAATCGGGAACTATTTAGGGTTTGCTGAATAAATCTAAAAACATTGTTCGATAAGACTTTTAGACCTTTTTGAAATCCAAAAGTACCGCCTATTGGAGTGATCGGGGGGAAAATCCCTGGACTTTTTCCCTGAAAATTAGGTAATTGACCCCCTGAAAATGGGTAAAACCCTACACCCTACACCCTGCCCCCAGGAAAAACTTTTTACCCCAAACCCTATTTAAGACGAGGTGATCACGCTGGCTTCTTCCACTGGAGACCAAGAAGGGTAGGCGCGTTCGATTTCGGAGGATTGCAGCAGCGCTAAAGCGGCGATAAAGTCTCTAATTCCCTGAAAATTGCCGTAAACTGAAGCAAAGCGCACATAGGCCACTTCCGATTCTTGCCGGAGATATTCTAGGACTAATTGACCGATTTCCTGACTTGTTACTTCCCGTTTTGAGTCTTGCTGCAAACGAGATTCGATATCATTGACGATCGCCTCTAATCTTGAGGGGGGAATGCCGGTTTTTTCGCAAGCGCGGACGATCCCCCGGAGCAGTTTGCAGCGATCGAAAGATTCCCGTTTACCATCTTTTTTAATCACCGTGATTGGCACGAATTCGATGCGCTCGTAGGTGGTGAACCGATATTTACACTGTAAGCATTCACGACGACGACGAATGCTCTGACCGTTTTCGGAGGAACGGGACTCTAAAACGCGACTATCGGTATGCTGACAATTAGGACACTGCATAGGAGGCGCTCGGTGAGGGGAACCTTTAATTTAAGCCTTTAAATACGAAAACCAGAGCCGCTAACCTGCTTTTGACAAGCGGGCGGCTCAGGGAAGAAAATTATTAACCTAAACGGAGTTAAGAAATTTACTTTTGAATCCGGGGAGGTTCCCGGAAGGCGATGGCGAAGAAAATTACCGACAAAGCCATAGTTAAAACTAAAATGTAAGCGACGCTTTCCATGGTTGGACATCCTACAAGACTGCTATAACAATCCTATAGTATCAGGAAATGAGCTTTTCGGCTTGTCTGGGGATGTAATCTACATCCCCAGAATCAGTGGCAATCTATTTAACGCTAACTTTTGCCCCGGCATCTTCCAGTTTTTTCTTGACGGCGGCGGCATCATCTTTGTTAGTGCCTTCTTTAACCGCTTTGGGAGCGGCTTCTACTAGGTCTTTCGCTTCTTTGAGTCCTAAACCGGTCAATTCGCGCACTACCTTAAGGATAGCAATTTTCTTGTCGGCGGGAACTTCTTCGAGAACGACGTTAAATTCGGTTTGTTCTTCCACAGCTTCAGCAGCAGCCGCGGGAGCGGCCCCAGGGGCCGCCATAATTATGCCACCGGCCGGAGCGGCGGCACTAACTCCGAAGGTTTCTTCGATACCTTTGACTAATTCCGCAGCCTCTAAGAGGGTCAGGGTTTTGAGTTTTTCTAAGATTTCAGCTACAGCAGACATGGGTTAGACTCCTAATTGTTTTAAGTGATTGATTGGCGCGGTATTAAGCCGCTTCTTTTTCTTCTTGACGGGCCACGGCATCGACGGCGCGGGCCAAAGATGCGGGAACTTCGTTGATGCTGCGGGCCAGTTTGGTAGCAATGGCGTTGATTGCTCCGGCGACCTGAGCGATTAACTGTTCTTTCGACGGTAAATCAGCGATCGCTTTGAGCTGCTCTTCCGTCAACAGTTGACCTTTTGTTCCTTCTTTGAGGACACCGCCGCGCAGTTCGGTTTTTTTGCTTTCTTTTTTGAACTCTTGATAGGCCTTGAAAGCTCCACCGATATCCTCTTTTACGAGCAGAAAGGCGGATGTTCCCGATAAAAGGCTTTTCATCGGTTCCCAGCCACTATCTTCAGCGATCGCCAATCCCATCAAAGTATTTTTGGTGACTTTACAAATCGTTCCCGTGGGGCGCAATTTGCGGCGTAGATTGCTGATTTCGGCGACGGTTAAACCTTGATAGTCGATGACCATCGTTAATTGAGCTTCGCTCAGGGAGGTTTTTAATTCTTCTAGAATCACTCCCTTGCTTTCTCTGCTTCTCCCCATCCCTTGTTCACCTCCTGTATGCGGGGGACCGGTTCCACAGGCACAAAAATAACCCCTTGTAGCGCCGGGGTTGAGTGGAGAGAATCAGTTCAGGCACGACCAAGACAGAAAAAATCTCTCTTTAGTCTTTTTGGCTGCTGTTTTCTCGCTTTGACCTCGGCAGGGTATTTAAGCTGTTTGGCACCTGCTGTCTTTGGCTTAAGCCAGCTTCTCATTGTAGCACTATTGCGGGATTTATGTCAAGCACGATATGTATTCTAAGACACAGTGCTGCTGGCGAGTGGGTGGAACGAATCACAAAGACACAAAGGACACAAAGATCGATCGCTCCTATATACTGAACACACAAAGAAGAAGAAAGCCTAATTTTTGAGTATTGTAAAGTTTTGTAAAAAATATATGCAAATGACTGCAAACAACTGCTAATATGGTTAGTACAAGTTTACGTTGCAGTTCACATAAAACTATCAGATTATGCTAAGAAAAAAGGGATCAGTTATGACACTGCTTGGAGAATGTGGAATCGAGGGCAGTTACAAGGAGAACGTCTTCCTACAGGAACAATTATTATTTTTGAAGATGACCGTTTTTGTGGTGAAAATAAAGTAGCTATTTATGCGCTAGTTTCTAGTTCAGAAAATCAATCTAACTTAGAGACTCAGGC
>NZ_JADBUB010000067.1:0-25028 GCF_020245865.1 Microcystis sp. M169S2 | reverse complement strand
TGGAGGGATCAGGGGTAAAATTCAGGTACTTTTTCCCTGAAAATTAGGTAACTGACTACCTCAAAATCGGTAAAACCCTACACCCCACACCCCACACCCCACACCCTGCCCCCACCAACAAACTTTTTCAGCAGACCCTATTTAAGTCAAAGGGAGCAAAAACGATTTCAATTATCATCTATTTTTCAAGAGTATAGTCATTTCAGATAAGTCTGATACAGTCTAGACCGACAAAATCCTTAGGAACTCTGGGATTGATATTCTCAATCTTAATTGAAATGACTATATATCAAAAGCGATCGCTTTCCCAAAATATGACTATAAGAGTTTGCTACCCCTAAATTCCCCTTAAAAAGGGGGACTTAAAGCCGAAAAAAGGGGCTTTGCGCCCCCAAAAATCTTTAGTAAACGGATTATAATTTACACCAGACTATAGACAATTACTAAGCCCAAAACTGCGGCAAAGACAATTAAAGCGTAGAATTGGGCGCGACCATTTTCAAGGTATTTAAGACCTTCACCACTGACAAGAGTAGCTAAACCGGTTAAATTCACAGCCCCATCGATAACGCGATAATCCACTTCCATAATTTGCCGTGCGAGACGACGACAACCCTGGACAAAAACTCGATCATAGAGATTATCAATGTACCACTTGTTCAGGGAAAAACGATACAAAACGGGGAATTTTTCCGCAATGGTTGCGGGGTCAATTTTCTTCTGAAGATACATCAAAGAAGCGACAGTAATCCCGATTAAAGCAATCCCCACCGAATTACCCGCCATAATCAGAAACTCTGTCCAATCAAAAGCATGAACTTCTTCCACTACTTCGTTAGGAACATGAATAAAACCCTCGAAGAAATTCTGCCAAGGTTTACCCACCAAACCGATTAACAAAGAAGGAACCGCTAAAATCATTAGAGGTAAAGTCATCGTAATTGGCGATTCGTGGGGTTCATGGGCATGATGGCCGTGGTTGTCTTCTTCCTGCGCTTCCGAGTCCAATTGCTTAACATTCATTGCCCCCGGTCCAAAAGCCGGAATCGCACCCGCATTGGCTAACAGTCGCCGTTTAATCTCCTTATTAGTGCCTCTAAACTCCCCTTCAAAAGTGTTAAAGTACATCCGGAACATATAAAAAGCTGTTAAACCCGCAGTAGCCCAACCGATTAACCATAAGGACGGGTTCGCCTCAAAAGCTAAACCGAGAATTTCATCCTTCGACCAGAAACCAGCGAAGGGAGGAATCCCACAGATGGCCAGAGTTCCCACCAGGAAAGTTAGGGCGGTAATGGGCATATACTTGCGTAAACCGCCCATCATCCGCATATCTTGCGCTAAAACCGGCTCATGACCGACCACATCCTCCATACCGTGGATGACCGAACCGGAACCGAGGAACAACATCGCCTTAAAATAAGCGTGGGTCATCAGGTGGAATAATCCCGCACTATAGGCACCAATACCCATAGCCATAACCATATAACCCAATTGGGAGATGGTGGAATAGGCTAAACCCTTTTTGATATCATTCTGGGTGAGGGCGATACTTGCCCCTAGGAAGGCAGTAAAGGCCCCCGTCCAAGCAATTACCGTCATCGCCGTGGGAATTGGCTCAAAAACGGGATACATCCGAGCAATCAGGAAAACTCCGGCGGCCACCATCGTGGCGGCGTGAATCAGGGCCGAAATCGGGGTCGGACCTTCCATGGCATCCGGTAGCCAGACATGAAGGGGAAATTGGGCTGATTTGGCCACGGGTCCAAGGAAGACTAAAACGGCGAATAATGCCGCTAAACTGCCGGCAATGGCTCCAGAAGAGACTAATTCCTCCAGACGTTCACCCATGATATCAAACTCGAAGCTACCGGTGGCCCAGAAAAGCCCCAGCATTCCCAGTAATAAGCCAAAATCGCCGACGCGGTTGGTAACAAAGGCTTTTTGACAGGCCTCGGCAGCCGCCGGACGAGTGAACCAGAAACCTACTAGCAGATAGGAACACATCCCCACCAATTCCCAGAAAACGTAGATCTGGACGAGGTTGGGACTGATGACCAAACCGAGCATAGAACTGCTAAAAATGCTCAGATAGGCGTAAAAACGCACATAACCGGGGTCGTGGGCCATGTAACCATCGGTATAAATCATCACCAAAAAAGCCACGGTGGTGACGATAACCGACATTAAAGCACTGAGGTGATCGATCGTATAACCCATTTTCAGGTGAAAGTTACCCGCCGATGCCCAATCGATCATTTGGGTATAGGGAGCGTGTCCATTGATTTGACTCCACAACAGCGCAAAAGACAGCACCATCGACGCGCCGAGGGTAGAAATGATTAATACAGCATTCACCTGTCGCAGACGATTGGTGACTTCATTAAAGGAAATTAAGCCCGCACCGACTAGGGTAGCGCCTACCAAGGGTAGGACGGGAACTAGCCACGCGTACTGATAAAGCGGTTCCATTCAGTAATACCTAGTTTACAATTTCACACTATTTGGTTTATCCTCATCTATTGTGACATAGGTTAATTCTTAAGAAAGTGTTTATACCTAGTTTTGCTCAACAGGGCGGCGAAAGGTCAAAGGATCTTATCGATTTGGCAGTTTAGCGAGCGGGACGGTAATTTTTAGGGAGAAGCAGGAAAATTATCGAATAACCACGAAAGCAAGGAAACAATCAAACCAGCAGAAAAGGAAATTATCGCCACGATCGCCTCGCTGCCAAGATAACGGGATAAAAAACTGCCTTGGATCTGGGCGATCGGTAGTCGCGGATTTAACCCCACTTGGATGCTGTTGGTATTGCCGGAAACGCTCACTTCTAAACCTTGTGATGCTTCGGTAAATTGAATTTTTGGGGAAAGAAAAAGAAAATAGATAAGCCTATTGCGATGACACCCATCAGACTATCAGGTTCGGGAATGGTTGCTGCTGTAGTAACAGAAACCGGAGCCTGATTAGGAGAAAAAAGCGCAAAGGTACGGGTTGCATCAATAGCGATTCCATATATATCGCGATTAATATTGTAACTTATCATGCAAGCGCACATTCCTCCGTATTGATACATCTGCGCCAAGTGTTCCTGCCATTTACGACCTGCATAATACGATCCATAATTTCCCAGGACAGCACCAAACAAATCAGAAGGATAAGTAAAATTGCCTTGGCTATCAATGACCCTCACATACAAGAAGGCAGATTGTTGGGGAATAACATAATTCCTCGTGTTTTGCGTCTCACCTAAAGCAATTAAAGCGGGATAAGTCGTTGTTAGGACATTATCAATGGCATTCCGTGCCGCTTCTGCACCCTGAGCATTTAGCCAAAAGGTGGGTTGCAGATTTAAATTGGAAGGATTGCCGAATAAATTGCTAAAAGTATCCTGAACAAAATTAACATTGTAGGAAGAATTATTGACGACTAGATCTTTAATGCCGGTGATATTTCCCTGGGCGTTAAACTGAACAGTAGCCGCTTTAGCTGAGGATAGCGTAAAGCTGAAAACTGAAGCTAAAATCGTTAAACCGAGGATTTTAGTCTGTTTAAACATGATTCTTTCTGTACTCAGGATAGTTAAAGTAACCCATCTGTTATAGCACAAAATATTCCCAGAACATTTGGCTATTAGACTTCTGGCAAAAGTAAGCTCTTGAGCTGCTATCAGATCAGAATATCTAAAATACTAGATAAATTTGACATAATCAGAGGTTATACAGATATTTTAGTCGTCTGTTGTCTTTTTTCTCCTCTTAGTCTCCTGTCTCCCGAAAACGAAAACTTTGTACCTCACTATTGAGCAGCTTATCCATCTGCCAACCTAACTGAGTTGGCTGCTGATAAACCTTTTTTAAAGTGTTAATATCCCGGCTAGAAATCGGTGGAATATCTCTAGTTTGAGCGAAATACATCACATCCGTCTCCAGGGGACTATGACCCCAAATTCCCAAAGCGTGACCTAATTCGTGCCGCGCTGCCGCTAAGGCCGACCGATCGGCTAAATTAGGACTAATCTGGATACTCATCCGATGAGTTAGGCGATTTTCCTTGACAAAAATCTCGTATTGTGTTATGGCAGAACGCACCCGGGGCAGTTCTAACTTACCCGTTTCGGGATTAAAACGGACTCCCGACGGCGGTAACTCTCGTTTAATGAGGATATCGGCCAATTCTGCCCGATTTACCAACTCCATCGGCAAATACTGCCCCCATTCAGCGATCGCCTGTTGTACCAAACTCAGCCAAGAACTGCGATCGCTGTGAACATAAATCTTCACGGGAAATTGCGACCAAATCAACGCCCCCACGGGACTGATTTCCACGGCATCAAAATAATCCCCGGACTGGTTTTGCTCTTGCCATTGGGCTAAATTAGCGGGTAAAGGATGGGTTTTTAACTCCGGTAGCGATCGACTGTCGGCAATCAGAGAATAGGAAAACAGCAAAAGACTCGCCAAGGCTGCGAGTCCTAGAAAAGAGAACCGACCTCTTAGCATTTAGCGATTTAACCAGCCGGCGCTCAGTACAATAGTTAGGGTGATAAATACCGTCCCCAACGCCCAAGTCACCTGATTTAAGGTTTTTTCCGCCGTTTTTGCGCTGGTAAAAATCTGGGATTGACCGCCAATACCGCCAATACCATCCCCTTTGGGACTGTGTAATAACACCAAAATCGCCAGAAAGGCCGCCGCCACCGCCCAAATAATCTGTACTACCAGCACCACTGTCATGATTATTACTCTCTATTTTCCATTACAAAGTATAGCAGTTATCAAGCCGTCAGCTTTGAATTAGTTATCAACTAGGGTCCTCTTCATCCTCTATATCCTCAAGTGTTAGTGGTGCTTGGGCGCTATGGCGAACATATAGTACATAAACCGTACTATCTCTAATTGTAAAAAGCACTCGATAGACATTTTTACCTTTCCCATAAAAAAGTTGTCGGACTTCTTTGGGTAGAAAAATCGTCTGTTCGAGCGCTAAAGCACAACGAGTTGGTTTCTCTTGCAGAGTAGCAATAGCATTCATTAATCCTCGAAACCAACGGTCGGCAAACTCGGCATTATAACCTCGATACCAGCGATAGGCTTTTTCGATCTGTGCCGTGGCAGTTGGGGTAATTTCAACCTGAAATACCATATTTTTCGGCCATTTCTTGGGCAAAATCGGCAAGAGGACGGGTTTTACCGGAGTTTATCTCCTCAAAACCTTGCTGAATCCCCTCAATGCTCTCTAAATACTCCATCAGTTGTCTGAGCTTACTAGGATCGATTTGATCGAGAAAAGTCACCAGCACTTGTGAGCGATCGCTAATATCATTGGGTAACTCGGTTAGGTGTATTTGTCCATCTCGATAAACACCTTCGATGGTTTTCAGCATAAAATTCCCCTTTCTTGACTTTTTACTCGTTAAAGCGAGATGCGGACGGGAGTGCGACTGGCTTTAATTTCCACTTCGGCCGGTTTAATCAGCGATCGCCCGGTCATTTCCACTGGGACAGGAATAGAGAGAATTTCCAGGATAGTGGGGGCAATATCGGCTAAACGACCATCATCCCGCAGCTGCACATCGCCACCGTGGCCGGGTATTTTTCTCCCTTCCCCTTCAATTAAAATTAAAGGAACGGGATTAGTCGTATGGGCCGTCCAAGGATTACCCGACTCATCCACCATCGTTTCCGCGTTACCGTGGTCCGCGGTGATTAACACTGTTCCCCCCAATTTATTGACGCTACTTAACAACTTAGCCAAGCATAGATCCACCGTTTCCACTGCTTTCATGGCCGCGTCTAAAATGCCCGTATGACCCACCATATCCGGGTTAGCGTAATTGACTACCACGAGACTATAGATCCCCTGTTTGATCGCCGCAGAGACCGCTTCTGTCACCGCGGCTGCCGACATGGCCGGAGCTTGGTCATAGGTGGCGACTTTTGGACTAGGAATTAATTCGCGCACTTCTCCCTCAAAGGGTTTTTCTAACCCCCCATTAAAAAAGTAGGTGACGTGGGGATATTTTTCGGTTTCCGCACAACGAAACTGTTTTAATCCCTGTTGAGCGATCACCTGTCCTAAAATATTATTTAAATTCTGGGGAGCAAAGGCCACATCTACCGGTAATTTCGGATCGTATTGGGTGAAAGTAACAAAACTAAGCGGAGAAATTAAATCTCGATCGAAATCTTCAAAATCGGGCATAGTCAGGGCATAACATAACTGTCTAGCTCGATCGGGACGGAAATTATAGAATATCACCCCATCGCCCGCTTCGATCGCCCCCGGGGCAATTCTGGTGGGGGGAATAAATTCATCGGTAATATTTTGATCATAAAATGCCTGTAATACTTCAGTAATCGATCGCCCGTCGATACCTTGATCACTGGTCATCACGTTATAGGCTTTTTCCACCCGATCCCAACGGCGATCCCGATCCATGGCATAATAACGGCCACTGAGAGTCACCATGCGACCGAGTTTGATTTTATTAATATGTTCTTGAATCCGTTTAATAGCTGGCATTCCGTCGGTGACGTTGGTATCGCGACCATCGGTGATGACATGAATGCAGACATCGCTAATCCCTTGCACTTTCGCTAAGTCTAATAATCCCAGTAAGTGATCGAGATGGGAATGGACTCCCCCCTCGGAACATAAACCAATCAGGTGTAATTTGCTTTTTTTAGGGCTAATCTCGGCGCAGAGTTTTAATAAAGCCTGATTTTGTTGAATCGAACCATCTTCGATCGCATCGGAAATCCGTACTAACTCTTGTGGTACAACCCGCCCCGCTCCGATATTGAGGTGGCCAACTTCCGAGTTACCCATCTGTCCTTCCGGTAGTCCCACATCCTTAGCGGAGGTGCGGATTAAGGTGTGGGGATAAACTTCCCAGAGACTATCCATAATCGGGGTTTTCGCCATTGCGATCGCATTATCCGACCTTTGCGGGCGATAACCCCAACCATCAAGGATAACCAGCACGACTGGGGATATAGGTGCGTGGGTCATGATATACAGTCCTAAATTAAGAGTGGATTTCCATGCACTAAGATAATATCATCGAAACTTCAATTGATCACCGGTGTCGGGGCGATCGACCCCCTAATGTCAGCAAATGATGGGTATGTCTCAAAAAAACGAAACAACTGCTTTAATAATCGCTCTTTTAGCCACTGCGGGCATTTTAGGTGGGGGTTACTTCTGGCTACAAAGTCAATGTGCTGCGGGTCAAGAATTTTTTCTCTGTGGCAGCAGTAAAAGTCCGCAAAAATCCCCAACATCGGGAAGTGCCTCCTCTCCGCTACCCCCTCCCCCTTCCCCCCAGGGAGTGGTCAGTTTTGCCCCACCGACTTCTATCCCCAGTGGCACGACAATTCGCATTAACGGCTCCACCAGTATGGTACAGATTAATCAAGCCTTAAAAGCCGCTTTAACGGCCAAATTTCAGGGGGTAGAGGTATTGACAAATGCTCAAGGATCTGATGGGGGATTAGAGGAAGTAGCCCGGGGGGCGATCGATATTGCGGCGGTGTCACGACCTTTAACCGAGTCAGAACGCTCTCAGGGATTGGCTTCTAGTCCGATCGTTCGAGATGCGATCGCTGTTGTAGTGGGAGTAAAAAATCCCTTTGCGGGGGGGTTAACCACTGCCCAAGTTAAAGATATTTTTACCGGAAAAATCACCTCTTGGTCCGAGGTGGGCGGTTCTGCTGCTACTATTCAAGTGATTAATCGTCCTCCGATTAGTGGCACTTATCAAAGTTTTCGTCAGGAAGTCCTGCAAGGGGGGGAATTTGGTAGGGGAACTAATTTTAAAATGATGGATAGGGATGCCACCACCCCAATTTTGCGAGTTTTGGGACTGAATGGCATTAGTTACGCAACCTATAGCCAAATCGCCGACCAAAAAACCGTCAGAGCGCTCGCTGTGGACGGAATTTCAGCCAGTGAACCTAATTATCCCTGGCAGCGTACCCTTTACTATGTTTACAAAGAACCTGCTAGTGAAGCGGTTAAAGCTTTTATGGGTTTTGTGGCCTCTAGTGATGGTCAAGAAGCGATTTTTCGGGCCAATGAAGACCTACAAAGGTAGTTAGCGAGAATATCTGAAAATCTGGGAAATTTTACGCCTTGCATGACTAGGGTAAGCATTGCCTATTTTACTGTGGAGACGGGGAGGTATTGGGGCTTTGCAAGCTTTGGGACTGAATGGCATTAGTTACCCTACCTATAGCCAAATTGCCAATCAAAAAACCTGGGATTTAATGCTGGCGGCCGCTAAACGAGAAAAAGAAGGCTGGATAGACGGCGAATCCGCCGAGAAATTTTCCTGTGAGGATTTGCGGATGATCGATCGAGAATGGTTAAATGCTTCGGGAGGAAAGTTTGGCTTTTCTGTACAATTGGCTATCTACAAGCAGACAGGCAACTCGATCGGTGACTATAATAGTTAAGCCTACGCTCGTTTTGGGGACGCAGTAGTTTCTTTCGCTCGCGCTGTGGTTTGTGGACTGTAGCATATAAGGTGTGTCGCAGTTTTTCCAAACTCCGACATTTGAGGTTTTCTTAATGTATAATTATAGCGGTGTGCAGTCGTATGAGGTACAGTGTCACGAGCTATAAACCATGCTAGGCAAAGCTTGGTCTGTATCTCACTCAAGCGCTTACCGCTATATGAGTCAATAAGACAAATTGTTAACTAAAATCCTTCTAGGAAATGCCGATACGAACATTCCCTTCGAGCAACTTTGTCAACTGCTGAGAAAACTTGGCTTTGATGAAAGAATACGAGGAAGTCATCATATTTTCATTCAAGAAGGAATTGAAGAAATTTTAAATCTACAACCCAAACAAGGAAAAGCAAAGAGTTATCAAGTCAAACAAATTCGTAATCTAATTTTAAAATATAAATTAGGAGGGAAAGATGAAAATTCGCTATGAATTAATTATTTATTGGAGTGAGGAAGATCAAGCTTTTATTGTTGAAGTTCCAGAATTAGCAGGATGTATGGCAGATGGAGAAACCTATCAAGAAGCTGTACAAAATGCTGAACTTGTTATTCAAGAATGGATTGAAACTGCAAAACAACTAGAACGAATCATTCCTGAACCAAAAGGACGACTATTATTTACCTAATGATGAAGTTTCTCTCGCCGCAGCTTGTGAATTGTAGCATATAAAGCGTTTCGCAGTTTTTGCAAAATCCGACATTTAAAGAATGAACAGGAGTCGCCAGCTTAAATCTGAATTGACGATTGTGTAGGGGCGTTCATAAAACGCAATGATTTCTCCAAACCAGTTTCGGATTGTTTGACAACTCTTGGTAAAAATACTGGAGGATTTTGCCAACCATTCCGAGATGGATAGCAGTCCTTCTGTCGGATTCTCTGAGGTTTCGTGAATCTTTCTGAATTCTTCCTTTAACTCCTGCATCTTTTTCAAATTTGGTCAATTTTTTTTGATAGCTTCTAGTTTAATTTTTTGGTCATTATATCAAATCTTAGCTCGATTGTCTATCTTTTGTTATTAATCGGCTTGTGCATCAAGTCTATCCCTGTATAGATTTCAGCTATTTTTGAGTGTAGGCACTTTCATCGAATTTTATTTTAAGTTAATTATTTGCATAACAATTACCGAAGAACCAAATTTATCAAGGTTGTAGAACGTTCAAAGGTGCTGAGAGAAAATTGGAAAAATGGATAAGAATAGGCGAAATATCATATCAAAGTAGTGCCAGTATAATCCAGAAGCAATCGAACTGCGTGCGCCCAAAATGTCCTATAGATATTTCGACAAAATTGAGATGCACCCAAATTATCCCTATTCTTCCTTCCACACAAAAACCAGAAGAGCCAAGGTGCGCCAGAACCAGCAGCCGCTGCCGAGAATGTTGACCAACCAACCACGGAAAAACCCAAGATTGAGCAATCAGAAACAACTCAACCTAAAGCTAAATACATTCCCGCCACTGGTTTAGAAGATTACGGACGCTGGAAAACCATGTTCAAAGACCGCAAGGCGAATCCCAACGATCCGCCGTTTCGTCGGGGTCGCATCTGGTGTTAAACACTTTCCCTTAATCTTCCGGTTCTATCCCCAAGGCCCTTAACTGTTCCGCTAGGCGATCGGCTCGTTGTCGTTCCTGTTCGGCTCGTTGTCGTTCCTGTTGAGTAGATTCCTGGGAAGTTAACAACAAGTTACCTTCCCCATCCCACCAGCGAAGCCAGGGAAAGAATTGATTTTGGTATTCCCCTTGCCAAATTCCTAACTCTACCTTTAAAGGAGTAATGGGATAATGACCGCGCTGATTAGGAGTCATTTTTTGGTAACGACCATTAACTAACTGGTACATCTCAATCTGGGCCTTGTTAACCTCATAAATTCCATAAAAAGGAATTTGAATCGCTCGCTCATAGATCCAAAATTTACCCTTAACAGGCGTTTTATCCCGTTCTTCTTCACCATTACCAGAGACAAATTCTAAAGCAATAACAGGTTCAATGGTTTCTTTCCACATCACGAAGGAACGCCGGACTTGACCATCAATAGTCGTGGGGACATGGGGAACATAAAACCAATCGGGAGCAACAGCACCCTTTTCTAGGGATTCTGGATGCTCTGGCAATCGCCAATAAATCCCACAATCTCGACCCAGACAGTAATTACCATCAGGATGTAATTGTTCTAAAAGGGGTGTAATAGTATCCGTTAAAAGGTCTGCTTGGGGAGGCTCTTGATAGTTTTTCACAAAACTTCCATCTTTATCGGGGAGTTGGGTGTGGTCGGGTAAAGGGGAAGAGCAATACACCGTTGCAGAAGGTTCCTGAATTGTGTTTGAGGATTGTACCGTTTGGGTCATTGAACTCATCTTTAATTCCCCTATTTTTGTTATCTAGCTTCTATTCTATAACTGTTCTTGAAAACCTGCAAAAACTATGCCTGATCTCAATGCTATCCCCGGAATGACTGCTCTTCGCTCCCAGACAAAAGGCGATCCACGCATCAAAATCGCCGTTCTTGATGGACCAATTGATTTAGATATCGCCTGTTTCCAATCAGCAAATATTACCCGCCTTGATCCCTATTAGTCGGAAGAATTTACCATCGATCCGCAACACTTACAAGCCTTTTTAGATATAGAAAAAAGTGACAAAAGTGAGGAAGAAAAAGAGCATCTGTTCAAAGAAACAATCCCCGAGGAAAACATCCGCAACAGTTTGCATTTGCGCTTCCATGCTAACCATATTATCAGCACCATTTGTGGACAGCCAGATTCACCGCTCCCCGCTCCCCGCTCCTTTATACCTTCTCAACGGAATTTAGTATAACCACTGAGGCCAGGGTTAGCTTATGAAAATTGTCTCAAATGTACTTAGCAAAAATGTCGATCAAATTCAATTATAATTAACTTCTTATTCAAAATTTTAGTTAATTATGCGTTACAAACTTTTAGGTAATAGTGGTCTGCGAGTTTCCGAACTATGTCTAGGGACGATGACATTCGGGGAAGATTGGGGTTGGGGAGCGGATAAAGAGGAAAGTCGGGCGGTTTTTCAGGCTTTTGCGGAAGCGGGCGGCAATTTTCTCGATACTGCTAATATCTACACTAACGGAACCAGTGAAACATTAGTGGGGGAATTTGTCAAGGGCGATCGAGAAAAATGGGTAATCGCCACGAAATATTCTCTCAACACCCGTCCCGGGGATGTCAATGCCTGCGGAAATCATCGAAAAAACCTCTTTCAGGCGGTAGAAGCTAGTTTAAAGCGTTTAGGTACTGATTACATCGATTTACTCTGGCTTCATATTTGGGACTCTCTCACTCCTATGGAGGAAGTGATGCGTGCTTTCGATGATTTGGTCAGGATGGGAAAAGTGCTTTATATCGGCATTTCTGACAGTCCTGCTTGGATTGTCTCCCAAGCAAACACCCTGGCCACCCTACGGGGATGGACACCCTTTATCGGACTACAAATAGAATATTCTCTCAAGGAACGCACCCCCGAACGGGAATTATTGCCTATGGCCAAAGCATTAAACATCGGGGTGACAGCTTGGAGTCCCCTGGGAGGAGGAGTTTTAACGGGAAAATATAATCAACCCAACCCCGTCGATGGTCGTTTAAGCATGACCGACCAACCTTTTCAAATTCTCGATCGCGATCTGAAAATTGCCGAGACTGTCCTGGAGATTGCCAGAGAAATCGGGAAATCACCGGCACAAGTGGCATTAAATTGGCTCAGAAATCGCCCTAACCCCATAATTCCTATCATTGGCGCTCGAAGATTGTCCCAATTGCAGGATAATCTCGCCTGTGTGGATTTTAACCTGACTGGGGAACAGCTGCAACGACTTGATAATATCAGTGCCATTTCCCTCGGTTTTCCCCAGGAACTTTTAGCCAGTCAATTTGTCCGCGATATCCTATTAGGAGGAGTAGCGGCACAATTGGACCGATGATGGAAGTTTTTGTTTATGGAACCCTGAAACCCAGGGAGAGTAACTATTCTGCCTACTGTGCAGGAAAAGTGATCAACTCTAAAACCGCCTACACAAGGGGGCATTTATACCATCTTACCGCCCTCGGTTATCCCGGACTGACCGAGGGAGAGGGCTGGGTGAAGGGAATTTTATTGACTTTTAACGCAGATTATGATATTGGGCTTTTGGATGGTTTGGAAGATTATCAACCCGGCAGATCTCCAGAAGAAAACGAGTATCAGCGTCGCAGAATCCCTATTTATAATCTAGAGCGAGAATTGATCGGCGAAGCTTGGGGATATATGATGACACCGGCAAAAATAGCTTTTCATGGCGGAGTTTGGCTGCCTTCCGGTTGGTGGACCAGTAGCGATCGAGAATAGGGATGAGGGGGCCGATTCTGTTAAGATATACAAATTAAAAGCTTAATCGTGAAAAAATTATGTATCTACTCCTAGAAGTGGCCAGTGGCAAATTCCCCGTTTATTTCGTGGCAGTTTATGTGGTCGGTTTTCTCGCTGCTGTCACCATCGGTTCGATCGCTTGGTATAATTCTAAGCGCCCAGTTGGTTGGGAAGATGCCCAAAGACCGGATATTATCCCCGAAGTGAAGACAGATATAGATTCTGATTCTCGATCCTAGAAAAAGGCAGTTATCAGTTATCAGCTTCTCAAGGCAAGAGGCAAAAGACAGAATCTGGCAATTCTCCTACCTAAAAAGAAGGTTAGAAACTAAGCACATCAAAGCTTTTAGCTTAACGAATTAGGTTTTAGATTCGGACTTTGTTATCAGATGTGGGTTTTCAGTTCACTGATTACTGATTACTATTTACTGACAGAAATCCCCATTCCCTTCCATCTTCCCTATTCTCGATTTTGCTATGAAACTAACAGCGATGTCCTTTAATATTCGCTACGATAAACCCGATCCCGATGAGCGTAATTGGCGAGTAAGAAGGGAAGCAGTAGCGGCTTTAATTGCTCACTATTCTCCTGATATAATTGGTACTCAGGAGGCTCGCGCTAATCAACTATTGGATCTACACCGTTTATTGCCAAAATACCAAAGTTTAGGCAGCGATCGCAGAGGGACAGGATTAGATGAACATTGTGCGATTTTATATCAACCAAGTCGGTTAAAATGTTTAGAAATTTACGAATTTTGGTTATCAGAAACTCCCGATATTATTGGCAGTATCACTGAAGCTTGGGGTAATCCTTATCCCCGCATGGTAACGGGGGCTAAATTTGGCACTCTTGAGGGGCAAACTTTGCAGTTTTATAACACCCATCTCGATTACTATAGCGACAAAGCTAAGGACTTAGGTGCTAAGTGCATACAGGAGCGTTTTTGTCAACTAGATTTAACAGAAGATTACCTATTTTTAACGGGGGATTTTAATGTTAATTCTCAGCAATTACCCCGTCAGATTTTAACTGAACCTCTCCAGACAGAAATTCAATTAAAGGACGCTTTAGCCGATTTGGAATTAGCGGAACAAATGAGCTTTAATAATTACACCGATACCCCCTATTTAGCCATCGATACCATTTATTATGATAACCGTTTGCAGTTAGATTGGGCAAAAGTCGATCCTTCCCGTTGGTTGAATCTTATTCCTTCCGATCATTATCCCGTAATTGCTGCTTTTACCTTGCCCTAAAAATAGATTATTTTTGTATTTAGCAAATATATAGAGGGGAAAAGCTTCAGCACACTTTGGTGATTCGGTGGTTAAATTTGTTCAGTGTTTTCAACAGGAAAAAATTCAATAAGTGATATTTTTTCCGATATTATCGAGGCAATTCTGTTTATTTTCCTCTTGGGATTAGTTACCAATTATCTGTTTATTTGATTAATTCCACTCCATCTTTGCCGTCAATCTCCTGTAGATAAACTCTTACCTGTTCCTCGGCTGCGGTGGGGAGTTTTTTGCCCGTAAAATCTGGGTGAATTGGTAATTCCCGATGACCACGATCAACGAGAACTAATAAGCGGATTTTTTGCGGTCTGCCATACTCAATAATAGCATTAAAAGCGGCGCGGATTGTGCGACCTTTGTAGATAACATCATCAACTAAAATCACGGTTTTTCCCGTGACATCTAGGGGCATTTTGGTTTTAGCAGGAGTGCGGGTTTTAATGCGATCGAGATCGTCGCGATAGAAGGTAATATCGATCGCTCCCACGGGAACTTTTACCCCTTCTAAGCTCTCAATTTGACTAGCAATTAAATTAGCTAAAGGCACTCCTCGCGTGTAGATACCGATCAAAATCAAGTTATTTAAATCGCCACTTTTTTCGATAACTTCGGAAGCTAAACGGGTAATGGTGCGACGAATTTCGTCAGCCGAGAGAATTTCAATTAACTGTGGGGTCATAATTTTCTAAGAAAAGAGGGGATAGGGGATAGGGAAATTTTTACGGCAATGGACTTTTTTTACTTTTTCTTTTAAAACCATCTCTATCATTAAAGAATATAATTATTTTCACTTACCTATTTTAACTTGATCGCTCATGAGTGATGAATTATTGCAAAAATCTGCCCTAGAATTAGCCCAACTGATTCGCACTAAACAAATCTCCCCCCTAGAATTAACCCATTTATACCTCGACAGAATCGAGAAATTTGATTGTCAAATCGGTAGTTTTGTCCATGTCGCCGGGGAAAGCGCCCTGGCAACCGCCAGCGCCCAAACAGAACAATTAAGTCAAATCACCGATACTGCCGAATTACCGCCTTTTTTTGGAGTTCCCACCGCCATTAAAGACTTAAATGCCGTCGCTGGAATGCCGGTTAGTTACGGAGTCGCCGCTTTACAGGGAAATATCGCCCAATACGACGAAGGAATCGTCACCAGAATGAAAATGGCGGGTTTTATCCTTCTGGGCAAAACTGCCACTTCCCAGTTAGGTTCCTTTCCCTACACCGAAAATCCGGGTTTTTTGCCGACTCGTAACCCCTTCAACCGCGATTATACCGCAGGCGGTTCCAGTGGCGGTGCGGCGGCGGCGGTAGCGGCGGGTTTCTGCCCGATTGCCCAGGGTTCCGATGGTGGCGGTTCGGTGCGTACTCCGGCGGGTTGTTGCGGTTTGGTGGGGATAAAACCCAGTCGCGGGCGCGTTTCCTATGCCCCGGTGGGGGAATTTCAAAGCGGTATCGCCACTAACGGCACTCTTTCTAAGACGGTGGCAGATGGGGCGGCACTGCTTACCGTGATTTCGGGCTATACGACGGGCGATCCCTACTGGCTACCCGATCCGCCCTTTTCTTTCCTAGAAGCCACTCAGAGAGGCGTAAAACCCCTAAGAATCGCTTTTTCTATTTCCGTATCCCCCTTCGGCGAGGCAACTTCCGTTTATAAAAATGCTGTCCTCGCTACGGCTAAAATTTTAGAGGGTATGGGGCATCATTTAACGGAGTATTCTCCCGATTTACAGGCTTTAATCGCTCCTTTTCGGCGTATTTGGCAAGCGGGGACGGCAGCGACGGGAATTCCCAAGGAGTTATTAAGTCCCCTTAACCAATGGTTATTAGACAATTCTGGCAGCGCGGGGGAGTACCTGCAAGCAGTGCAGCAGATGCACGTTATTTCGCGGCAAATTGTGGCGATGTTTGATAATTTTGATGTCTTACTTTTGCCTATTTTCCTACATCAACCTCCCGGAATTGGTGAGTGGGAAAATTTACCACCGGAAGAAGCGGTTAATAAGATGATTGCGTGGATTGCACCTTCTCCTATTGCTAATGCGAGTGGTTTACCCGCGATTGCTTTACCCACAGGAGTGGATAGTCAGGGTTTACCCGTGGGAATTCAGTTAGTGGGTAAACCTGCTGATGAAATCACTTTGTTAGGTTTATCGGCACAATTAGAGGCAGCTAATCCTTCCGGTTTGATGGCTAATTTTAACTAGCAAGACTTTCGGTAAATTGGGGAATGGAAGCGATAAGTTTACGGGTGTAATCGCTTTGGGGAGAGTTGATAATTTGGTTAGCTGTACCGATTTCCTCAATTTTACCTTTATTCATCACCATAATGCGATCGCTCATAAATCTGACAACACTTAAATCGTGGGAAATAAAGATATAAGTGAGATTAAATTCCTGCTGTAATTCTTTGAGTAAATTCAAGACTCCCGCTTGTACGGAAACATCTAAAGCAGAGACAGATTCATCACAGATAATAAACTGAGGATTTAAGGCTAAAGCGCGGGCAATACACACCCTTTGTCGTTGTCCTCCCGATAATTGATGGGGATAGCGATCGAACCAAGTAGGATCGAGTTTAACTCGTTCTAATAAATATTCTACTCGTTGCCGTCGCTTTTGGGAATTGCCGCCGGTATGATGAATAACCATCGGTTCTAAAATTGCTTTACCAATGGATAAACGGGGATTCAGGGAGTTGTAGGGATTCTGAAAAACTATCTGTAATTCCCGGCGTAGTAATCTTAATTTTGGCTCACTGGGGTTTAATTTAGCGAGATTTTCTCCTCGGAAGTAGATATTTCCAGAAGTGGCAGGAATTAAGCGCAGAATTGTCCTTGCTAAGGTAGATTTTCCGCAGCCCGACTCACCGACTAAACCGAGGGTTTCTCCCTGTTTAACGGCAAAACTGACCTGATCTACGGCATTAAAAAAGGTCTTTACTTGCCCGAAAACTCCCTTAACTGGAAATCTAACCGATAAATTTTCTACTGATAAAATATTCTCATGATTCTGTAAACCTGCGATTCTGCTTTCTTCCTCCTGGAGAGTAATAAATTTAACTGCCGGTGGAGTAATTTCCTGTAAGTCAATAATCTTACCTTGAGAGTCTTTTTCCACTTGTAAAAAATCGCTGACAGTGGGCAATTTTTCTGGACGAGAGTTTAAGCGGGGACGACAGGCAAGTAAACCTTTTGTGTAGGGATGTTGGGGATAATTTAATACTTCTTCTTTAGTTCCCTGTTCGACAATTTCTCCTTGATACATTACGACAATTTGATCGGCAATTTCGTTAATAACTCCCAGATCGTGGGAGATAAAAACCATTGACATTTCTCGATCGCTTTTGCACAAATCTCTTAATAATCTTAATATTTCTGCTTGGACAGTCACATCTAAAGCGGTGGTTGGTTCGTCAGCAATTAATAGGGTAGGATTACAAGAAATCGCCATGGCAATCATTACCCTTTGTAATTGTCCCCCCGATAATTCGTGAGGATAACGCTTGAGAATTGCCTCTTTTTGTTCCTGAATATAAGTTCTAATTTTTTCCCTGACATGACCCTTATTTTCTAAGGGAAAAGTTTCTATATACTTCTCCTCTAACTGTTGATCACTGGGTAATAAGCGCACTTCTTGCAGTAGAGAGATGGCTTGATTTTTTGCCTGTTCGGGGGTGACTTTTTGATGCAGTAAAATTGCTTCGGTGAGTTGAAACTCGATGTTATAGACTGGATTAAGAGAACTCATTGGTTCTTGGAAAATCATCGCCATTTCTCCCCCGCGATAATAACGCAATTCTTCCGGGGGAATAGATAATAAATCTACTGCTTGCATTGACTGACCTTTTGCCGGACGAAAGCAAATTTCTCCCCGGGTAATTTTTCCCGGAGAGGGAACCAATCCCATGAGTGCGAGGGAGGTGACGGATTTTCCTGAACCCGATTCCCCCACACAACCGAGAACTTGACCTTTCTGCAAGCTAAAACTAATATTATTAACGGCGACTGTTGTTCTTTTCTGATTAGAAAATTCAACGGTGAGATGGCGAACGTCGAGAATTTTGTTATCCATAGGTCTTTAACTGGTGAAACCTAGAATCATCTTAACCTAAGTTGTCAATTTTAACTATATAGCAGTTATCTTATTGGTGAGATGGGAAGTTTTCCTTACCCAATCGGGTTACACTTCCTCTTGATGAGAAACGCTATATTCATCTTCACTCATCAACAAATAAGAGGTGAGCTATTTTCTTAGCTTAATCATACTCACCGTGCCATTGATATTGCATCTTACTTCTATTTTTAATGATAGCTTTAATGGTGTCGGTTGAAACTTCGAGTTCTATCAGTAAACAAGTTTGTAATATTAAAGTTACGGCACACAAAAGATCATAGAGTTCTTGATTTTTTATTTTGATTTCCTTGTCTGGGTGAACTATTAAGTTATTTCTAATATAAACTACTCGCTTAAGAAATTTATCTAACTCATTTTGATCTTGGGTTATCCTAGAGAATAAACTATCATCTTGTGAGTTGAAAGTATCAGCAAAGCTTTGTTTAGTGTCGTCATTGTTTTCAACGAACAAATAGGAAATATCATCTATAATATTTTTCAGTCTATCCTTTAGATTTTTCTCAACTTTAAACAAGTATTTAACTTTCCCATCTAAAAACCTTTTGAAATCTTCTTCCATAGGATAATTTTGAATAACTTCGCGAAGTTTTTGATAAATGCCATTTTGATAACTATCTTGAGACATATATTCGATTTTATGTTTTCCTTTTTGAGTTTGTTTATGATATATCTCCAACGCTTGCACAATATTCAGAAATTTATATTCCAGATACAATTCTGGATTATAAATATTTATTAATAGTTCCTGAAAGACAATTTTAAATTTCTCTCGCTTATCTATCCAGTTTTGAAAAATTTTTTCCAAATCATCTTTAACATTATCATAAGTTAACAGCATTTTTGACCGATGATGGACATAATCGGAATTTTTTGACAGTTTTCTTTCATTCCATATAATTTCAATCGGAGTCATTTTATCTGGGTATTGGCTATCATTTTTATCATGTCTAGCGTGAACTGAAACAATTTGATTAGAAGAATAAGTAGCAAAGCTAAGAAAATCACGAAATTGGATAACTAAGTTTTTACAATCTTCTAAACTGCTTGAGTTTTTATTGACAATCTCAAGACCAATTATATATTTAATATCAGCACTTTCAGTGGATCTAAGATTAAAAATCGGGACAAAATAGATACTCAGTTCCAGTTCTTTGATTACTCCTAGCTTAATATTTGGCAATTGTTCGTAAGTAACCTTGACTTGCTTAATTTCTCCAGTGGATGAAATTTCACTTTTCATATCTAAAGGACTAATTTTTACCCATTCATTTAAAGAAGAAAAATTAACTCTTAATTTTTGAAATTTGTTCAAGTCTTCCTTATTTAAAAAATCATTGTTCTGAAAATATATATTATACAAAAGCATTTCGGGATTTACTTGCAAATTCACCAGATTTTCTCCTATTTTTGTTGTCTGGATATCACAGTTAAAAAGGCCGACAACTTTTCCATCGATAAGTCCATAAATCAGGGTTGCTTGTGATTTTAATCCATAAGGAAACCAGGACAATAGCGGGGCTAAAGTGTTGAAAGTATCATCAATATTTAAAACTAAACGTTGATTGAGTTTATGGGAAAGTTTCCCAATTACTCGTTTTTCTGGGTGTTCAGGGAGCCACCAGTAACCTTCTCTTTCAAATTCGTCAATCATATTAGCTGATCATTAAGTTTGTAGTATAAATATACCTTTTCGCATTATAGCGAATTTAGTACAAGATAACTAACAAGTTTTCGGCATTAAGAAGATTTTCGTCTCTGAGCGATCGCCATTTACCGGAGACTGGTGACTTTTTTAAAGAAAAAATTTTCTTTCCTGTCTCCCCTTTTAGATTAGACTGGTAATTGAGAATAATTAGCATTTATTTAAGCAATCGCAAGTCTTAGACAGTTTCAAAACCGTTGACTGAGGCTGACAGTAGTGCAGTTCTCACCCTTTGGCTACTTCAGTAAACTCGATGAGCTATCAAGGAATTATTATCACTCTTAAATGAAAGACCTTCATTACCTTTGGAGATAAGAAAAGCATGGACGATAAAATTAGACCTAATGCCCCAGAAAAACCAGAAAAATCGCCAAATAAAGCCCAATTTTTTCGTTGGGGTGGTAAAAAGACAGAATTAGATAATGTCACTCCCACGGGTAATGACTTGGCTGCCACTTATCCTTTAGCACAAGTGGAAATGGGAAAAACCGTCTGGTTAGTGGGATTTCAGGGGACAGGAGGGATCAATCGACTCCTAGGTATGGGATTAAACCCCGGCATTCAATTACAGGTAATTAGCTCCCAAGGGAGGGGATCAGTTTTAATTGCCATTCAAGACAATCGTATCGGTATCGGGGCGGAAATGGCCGAAAAAATCCTCGTTAGTGACATTCAACCGAAAAAACTGGAACCCAAAAAAGACCTACCTGAAGTAAGAACATTTCTGCGGGAGATACCCATAGGAAAAGCGGGTAAAGTCATCGGTTATGACCGAGCATTGCGCGGATACAAAGGAAAATTGTTATCAATGGGATTAACTCCGGGGACAGAGTTTACCGTTATTCGCGTCGCACCTTTGGGGGATCCCGTCGAGATTCGAGTGCGGGGATTTCATCTCAGTCTGCGTAAACAGGAGGCAGACACTTTAATCGTCGAAGAAATAGACCCAAAAAGCTAAATTTAATCATCTAAGCTTATTCATCACTCAATATCCTAAATTATGGTCAAACCCATTATCGCCTTAATTGGCAATCCTAACTGTGGCAAAACTACCCTTTTTAATGCTCTCACAGGGGCCAATCAACGGACCGGCAACTGGCCAGGAGTAACAGTCGATCGCAAAGAGGGACGATTTCAAGTTAACGGGGAAGATATCACCCTTGTGGATTTACCCGGAGTCTATTCCCTCGATGTAGAAGAAGGGGAGACAGGAATGGATGAATTAGTCGCTAGGGACTATCTGCTGTCAGGAGAAGCGGATTTAGTGATTAATATCGTCGATGCTGCCAATTTAGAGCGCAATCTCTACCTTACTACCCAAATCATGGAGATGCGTTTACCGATGTTGATTGCCCTGAATATGATGGATGTGGCCAAAACTAGGGGTATTGTGGTTAATCCGCAACTCTTAAGCGTTCGCATGGATGCAATTGTCGTCCCGATTAGTGCGGTTAAAGGGGAGGGAATCGGAGAATTAAAGCAAAAAATTGGGGAATTAGTCGATGATATTAACCATACTGCTGCTTATGTGGCTTATCCTGCGGTAATTGAGGAAGCTCTTAACGAGATTGTTGCCTACATTAACGACCATAGCAGTAAAAGGATCGTTGAGCCAAGATGGACCGCTTTAAATCTACTGCAATACGAGGATCGCATCGCCCCAGAATTGCGCTCACAGGAACTATTAAGCATTATCGTC
Organism: Microcystis sp. M169S2; assembly: GCF_020245865.1. Classification (NCBI taxonomy): domain Bacteria; kingdom Bacillati; phylum Cyanobacteriota; class Cyanophyceae; order Chroococcales; family Microcystaceae; genus Microcystis; species Microcystis sp. M169S2. The sequence goes on along the minus strand of NZ_JADBUB010000067.1, from coordinate 3,294 downwards.
AAGCATAGACGACAAATACACCAAGTTTTAGGGGAAGACCTTGATATTTTAATTGCTGATACTCGTTATGGCTTTATTCAACAAGTTACCCAGGGAGCCACTCAACGGACTGGACAGATAAATGATACCATGTCCGATCGCCTCGATCGCATTGTTCTCGATCGCTGGTTAGGAATTCCGATATTTTTGGGCGTAATGTACCTAATGTTCTTGTTTACCATCAATGTTAGTGCTGCCTTTATCGATTTCTTCGATTTAACTGCCCAGACTATCTTTGTCGATGGTTTGGCCCAAGTTTTACAAAAAATCCATACCCCGGGTTGGCTAATTGCTCTGCTCGCTGATGGAGCGGGGGGAGGTGTGCAAACCGTCGCCACTTTTATCCCCGTAATTGGCTTTATGTTCCTCTTTTTGTCAATTTTAGAGGATTCCGGCTATATGGCCCGGGCAGCCTTCGTCATGGACCGATTGATGCGTTTGGTGGGATTGCCGGGTAAATCCTTTGTTCCCATGCTAGTGGGATTTGGTTGCAGTGTGCCGGCAATTATGGCCACCAGGACCCTGGAAAATTCCCGTGATCGTTTAATGACGATTATGATGAACCCTTTTATGTCCTGTGGGGCAAGATTACCTGTTTATGCCCTATTTGCGGCGGCTTTTTTCCCCATAGGTGGTCAAAACATCGTTTTTGGTCTTTATATCTTAGGAATTCTCGCCGCTATTTTGACGGGATTGGTGATGAAAAAAACCCTACTCAAGGGAGAAGTCAGTCACTTTATTATGGAATTGCCTCCCTATCATCTACCGCGTCTGAAAGGGGTTTTAATTCGCACTTGGGAACGTCTGCAAGCGTTTTTATGGAAAGCTGGACGAGTTATCGTGTTAATGGTGATGATTTTGGGACTACTCAACTCCCTCAGTTTTGATGGTTCTTTTGGTAATCAAGACAGCGAGCGCTCGGTTTTAAGTGCTACCAGTAAAGCTGTAACTCCTATTTTCTCACCCATGGGACTAGAACCGGAAAATTGGCCGGCAACAGTGGGAATTTTTACGGGAGTTTTTGCCAAAGAAGCGATGGTAGGGACATTAAACTCGATTTACAGCCAACTAGCAGGGGAAGATAACCCGAATAAGGGGGCAGCACAGGTAAAATTCGACTTTTGGGGGCAAATTAAGGAAGCTATCGCCACTATTCCCGCCAATTTAGCGGAATTACCCAATCAATTACTTGATCCCTTGGGTTTGAATATTGGTAATTTGCAAGATCAAAAAACGGCTGCCGAGAAGCAAGAAGTAGATTTAGGAATCTTTGGGGCAATGGCGAAAAGATTTGATGGTCAAGCGGGTGCTTTTGCCTATCTATTGTTTGTTCTGCTCTATTTTCCCTGTGTTTCGGCCACATCGGCAGTATATCGCGAAACTAATGCCGGTTGGACTGCTTTTATTGCCCTCTGGACCACAGGAATGGCCTATATTGTTGCCACTTCCTTCTATCAAATCGCCACTTTTTCTCGACATCCGGGGTTTTCTCTCTTTTGGATAGTCTTGATGGGTTTAACCGTAGTCGGGGTTTTATTCACCTTAAAAAATCTCCGTCCCCGAAAAATCAACCGTCCCGCAATTTAAAAGTAGGGTGGGTTAGGCGACAAAAAGCTAGGCAACTAACAAATTATTTAGATTCGCCGTAACCCACCGCAATCAAGCAATTTTTATCAATTTTTTCGCTTATAAACCATGATTTTAACCGATATACAGGCTTATCTTGCCAAAAATCAGAAAGCATCTCTGTCTGACTTATCTACACACTTTCGGATGTCAGCGGATGCCTTAAGTCCTATGCTCGATCGCTTGCTGAAAAAAGGGCGAATTCGCCTGATTTCCCTAGAAAAATGCGGAGGATGCAGCCGTTGTTCCCCGGAATCTATGGTTTTTTACGAATGGATTGAGGGCAATTCCACAGGGACAAACAGATAAAAGTTTAATACTACAGAAGTGATCTCACCATTAAAATAACTGCTGTATTACCAGTCGCTTTCAACGGGGATATTTAATTTCTGGCGAAGAACCAAAGTCACTCAACCGCAGAACCTCAAGGTTGTATACTCTTTAAGAGTTATTAAGCTTTGTATCAGTTTGCCCGGCAGCATTTAATGAATATACTTTTGCTGACATCATCTTTAGGTTTACTCCTAGCGATCGCTATCGTCGTCTATTTTGTTTCCTCTCGCAAGTACCAATCGTCGGACTCGGTGGCCAATTCCTACGACCAATGGACCGAGGACGGGATTTTAGAATATTATTGGGGCGAACACATCCATTTAGGTCACTACGGTTCCCCACCAGAAAAAAAAGACTTTCTACAGGCAAAAGCTGACTTTGTGGCGGAAATGGTCTCTTGGGGAGGTTTGGATAAACTACCCGCCGGTGCAACTCTCCTCGATGTCGGTTGTGGTATTGGTGGCAGCAGTCGCATTCTGGCACGCGACTACGGATTTGCCGTTACCGGTATCACCATTAGTCCCAAACAAGTGGCACGGGCCAAAGAACTAACACCCCCAGATGTAAATGCTCGCTTTTTGGTCGATGATGCCATGGCCCTTTCTTTTCCCGACGAGAGTTTTGATGTGGTCTGGTCAATCGAAGCCGGTCCCCATATGCCGGACAAAGCCGTTTTTGCACAGGAATTACTGCGAGTTCTTAAGCCGGGGGGAGTCCTAGTGGTAGCGGACTGGAATCAGCGAGATGACCGTCAAAAACCGCTCAATTTCTGGGAAAGTCCTGTAATGCGCCAACTTTTGGATCAGTGGTCCCACCCCGCTTTTGCCAGTATCGAAGGTTTTGCCGAACAGTTAGCGGCCACGGGATTGGTAGATGGGGAAGTGATGACTGCTGACTGGACAAAAGCCACTCTACCCTCTTGGATTGATACCATTTGGCAGGGGGTGATTCGTCCCCAAGGTTGGTGGCAATTTGGTCTAACTGGGTTGGTTAAATCCGTCCGAGAAGTGCCGACAATTCTGCTGATGCGTTTGGCCTTTGGTACGGGTTTATGTCGTTTTGGGATGTTCCGCGCTGTTCGCGCTCAATCCCATCTGCAAGCAAGTCAGCAAGAGTCTCTTACCTCAGTTATCTAGCTGGTTATAATTAGGGCTTGCTGAATAAATGTGAAATGTAGGCAAGGTAAGGTTTTTGTGGCTTTTCTCGCTCCCACAGGTGCAAGATTTTGAGAGAATTGTGCTTCCAAACCTTGCGTCTTCATCGGCCCGCGTCCTGTAGGGGCGAAGCATTCGGGCA
>NZ_JADBUB010000066.1:0-53556 GCF_020245865.1 Microcystis sp. M169S2 | reverse complement strand
GACTTGATTTCAGTTTTTTCTTTGTCAGTAAGGGTGTCAACAAGGAATATTACAAATTGTTAACCGAGTCTTGAAAGCCTTGTGCTACAAAGGTTTGAAATGTTAAGAAAGATGTGACTAAAGGACAGCTTATTAAGGGGGATCCCCCCGCCTATCGGCACCCCCCTTATCAAGGGGGGCAGGGGGGATCGGCACTCCCCTTATCAAGGGGGGCAGGGGGGATCGAAGCTAAAATCCATTTTTAATTTAATTATAACCAGCTACTTAAAATGATGAATATTACCATCCCAAATCTCTACGATAGCGATTATCAACTTTGGTTAGAAAATACGATCAACCAATTACGTCAAGGCGATTTTCAAGCGGTAGATTGGCAGAATTTATTAGAGGAGTTAGCGGATTTGGGGAAAAGTGAACGACGAGCATTAGAAAGTTTATTAACTCGACTTTTAGAACATTTACTGAAGTTAACTTACTGGCAATCCCAACGAGATTATAATCAAGCTGGATGGAAAAAAGAAATTCGCAATTTTCGGATTCAGATCAAAAAAATTCTCAAAGATAGTCCCAGTTTAAAGTCTTATTTAAGGGAAATTTTGCAGGAATGTTATCTCGATGCTCGCAATCTGCTTATTGACGAAACCCAATTAGATGCAAGTATTTTCCCTGTGGAAGTGTTAGCTAATCTAGAGGAGATTCTCGATGAAAATTGGTTGCCTAATTGGGAAGCTATCAGCAATAATTCTGAACAGTGAAATTAAGGAGTAAAAAATGATGAATATTACCATTTCAAATCTCTACGATAGCGATTATCAACTTTGGTTAGAGTCCACTATCAACCAATTGCGTCGGGGGGATTTTCAAGCGGTAGATTGGCCGAATTTATTAGAGGAGTTGGCAGATTTGGGAAAAAATAATCGACGAGCGCTTAAGAGTCTCTTAACTCGACTTCTAGAACATTTACTGAAGTTAACCTACTGGCAATCCCAACGAGATTACAACCAAGCGGGATGGAAAAAAGAAATTAGAAATTTTCGCCTACAAATTGCTGATCTTTTAGCAGATAGTCCCAGCTTAAAGTCCTATTTAAGGGAAATTTTAGCAAAATGTTATCTCGATGCTCGCAATCTGCTTATTGACGAAACCAAATTAGATGCCAGTATTTTCCCCTTGGAAGTGTTAGCTAGTCTAGAGGAGATTCTCGATCAAAATTGGCTGCCGGATTGGGAAGATATAAACAGGGATAAATCTTCCGAGGTGAACTAAAGATTAGCTTCACCTACCCGGTTTACAGACATTATAGTCCTCGTGAGAGATCACCGCTTCCGGGACGAGGAGATTGCCGTAGTCGCGACAGATGAGGCGATAATTGCGGGTAACGGGGATACTGATAATAAAGCGATCGTGTCGCAATCGTTTACCGTGGAAATCTCGATAATTGCGGTGATCTTGCAATCCTTGCAGGATTTCCCTAGCTTTAAGTACGACATTTTTCGGTAATTCCCGTAGATCGATCGGATCTTGGGAAAAAGTGGCTTCCCAAGCATTTTTTTGACGTTTTCTTTCTTCCCAAGCGGCATCTAGTTGAGCGCAATGATGGCAGACTTGGCCATAACCCTTGTGACCACAGGGAAACTTCTTCTTTCTTCTGGACATAATACCATCTGTCTGTGAGGCTGTGAGAGACTATTCAAGAGCGGCAAAGCTTGCTTCACTTTTGGCAGATGGAGAAGAAAGTCTTTACCTAGTGATTATCTATACTTACCAGCATACAGGGATCGATACCTCGTTTGGTCATTGACCAGCAAGAAAGTTGATCTTGGTTAGTTAGGGCCGGCTGTCACCAACAGGATTAAGGCTGCTTAGAATAATTCCCATTCTTGGGTTCTTAAACGTTTGAGAATAGCCAAACGGCTACTAAAATAATTGGCACAGAGACGACTATAATCGGTTAAACGCAGGTTATTTAAGCTAATTGACCAAGACCAAATATAGGCCGCTTGGGTGAGATACTGAAGACAAGATAATTCACCATCGGTTAAAGGCACTGTTTGATCGTAACCTTGGATAAAACTGTGGCGAACCTGGCGATTTAAGCCGGATTGTAGGGAAACTTGCAGAAATTTAGCGATATCAAAAACTCGCCAACCATAACCGCACTGATCGAAATCAAATAGGGTCATCTGATTATCTGGGGTGATATGTACATTACCACTATGAGGATCGCCCCAACAAATGCTCCAATAGGGAGATTCTGTCGGTAATTTGGCGGTTTCTTCCTCTATTTCCCCAATGGTTTCTAAAACACAGTCTAGGTCCCTCGGTCGTTGGTGCAGAAAAGGTGCGATAATTTGCAGGGAATCCTCGAGAAGATATTTGAGGTTGAGGGGATGACGATAGGCTAGGGGTTGAAAATCTGCTGTCACCCGATGTAAATTAGCTACGATCGCCCCTAAATGATAGGCTTGTTCTATATCTATGTCTCCAATGGCAATTCCCCCCGGAGCATAGGGAAAGAGGACGGCGTAACGTTTCCCTTCCGGGGCATTAATTTCTACGGATAAATCACCGTTTTTGCTGCGAATTGGGGCGGCGACGGGAACCTGAGAGCGATCGAGATAATCTAATAATTCTAACTCGAAGTCGATTTCCATTTTGCTGCGCCAATGGCAGTGAGATACGCGCAAAATGTAGGGAGTTGTCAGGGTTTCGAGGAGATACACATCACTTAAACCCCGATGCCAAAATTGACAATTTTTCGGTACATCAATCTCGTAACGAGAAAAAACTAAATCTGCTAGGGCAGCAGGAGCCAGAGTCGAGTAGAGTGTGGGAAAAGTCCATTCTCCAGTGCGAAAATTGGCAGCGGGAGAACTAGAAGGCAGTAAATTGAGCGAAGCCTGAAAAGTCGTCACGGTTCCCTCCCGATGCAAGTGTGGACAACGCTCGCATCATCCTATTTTATAGGCCACATATATTACAAATTGGTTCGATCGCTCCGTATATTTCGCTACATTCCTCTGTAAGTTATCAGATTTGAGTTTTCAGCACCCACAGCAGTTATCTGAATGGTGAGATGGGAAGTTTTCGTTTTGGGGAGTCGGTCGTTAATACCAAATTAGGTTACACTTCATCTTTATGAGAAAGGCTGTACTAAAGTTGTTGATTCTTCCTGACTGAGATGACGTAGTTTGTCTCGAAAATAGCCAAAGCTGGGCGATCGATTAATATCCACATTCATCTGAGGAGAAATATTTTCTGCCCAGACTGTTTTCTCTTGACCCACAGAAGCTCCACCTAACTTAGATAATTGTTTCGCTCCACCTCTGTATATAGCATCTGCCAGTTTTTCCCAAGTACCACAGATACTATCATTAATATAGGAATCCAAGATAGCACTTTTGGCCTGGGGATAAGCAATTTTTATGGCATTAATATCACCTAAATACCAAGCTTCTCCTTCTTCAATAGCAATACAAAAGTAAATTTGGGATTGGATAGCAGATTTTTCCAGACAATTGCTTAATTCCTGTCGAAATTCTCGAAAACATCGATTATCCAGATCGCAAACCACAATCAGTACAGCAGCATAATTATCAGGGTAACTAGAAAAAGTTTTATCATATCCTTGAATCAGTTTAGGTAGTCGCTCAAGAAGAATCCGTTTACTAGGATCGGAAACAGACTGTAAGTCTCTGGGAAGATGACCACTGCCTTTATAGGAATGAACCCTAAATGTATGACCTGCATTCATGTCAATAATCCTAGGAATTAGAATATCAAGTGCTTTTTTTCCCGACAAATCCTCGACCAAAATTTCAAAGTGCATGACCTTATCTCTCATCTAAGTAATCACTATACCAAAGACTACCAAGGGGCAATCCTTCTGAGACGAGATTCTTGATTAAGGGATTGTCACTAGCCCGTTTAATCCGAGAAAAACCATCATCACCCTTTTCCAGAATCCAAACTTCTTCTGGCTGGAGAGCATCAACAAAATAAGGTTGATGAGTGGTGATAAAAATTTGAGAACTTCCTCTCTGTCCTGTGGCGTGTTTTCTAAATTCTTGAGCCAAGGTTTCTAATAGTTTATGGTATAAGCCGTTTTCTGGCTCTTCAATACAGATAAATGGCGGTGGAGAAGGGTCTTCTAACAGTAAGAGATAGGCGAATACTTTTAAAGTACCATCGGACATTTGCTGTACATAAAATGGGTCTTGGAATCCCCGATCATTAAATTTTAATAGTAGTCGATTATCGGGACTTTTTTCGGTGCTAATTTTTTCTATACCCGGTATCTTACGAGAAATACTATTAAGTATATTCTGAAATTTCTTGGAATGCTCTCTTTCCATAAACTGCACCACATTACCGAGATTATCTCCATGAATATTGAGATGTTTCTGGGGTCCGGCTAGGGGCAAACTTCTGGCCGCATCGGGAGTAAAATAGCTGAGATACCATCCCTCAATAAATCTCCGAAATAGGGAAATTCTCGGATGCTGTTTGAGAGAACCTAACGTAGCAATTCCTAGTTTGCGCTTATCATTCAGTTCCACTAACTCGGTTTCCTTGCTTTCCTCATCAGCTTCTTGTTGAATTTTTTCTATTAACTTAAGTAAATCAAAATGGTCTTGACCTTCTTCTACTTGTTTCCCTTCTTCTTCTCCTTTCCAGACGATTCCTTTCCCTTCATCGAGGATTAAAAATGAAAAAGGCCATCCGGTCTTTTGACCTTTTCTTCTCTGTCTGAGTCTTTCTTTTTTTACATAAGGTCTATTATCGGTATCTAGATCAATAGCTAATTCATAGGTAATTGGTCGGGAATTGTAATCTTCTTTATAGTAAATCTGAAATTCAATGCTTCCTTCCTGACCCTGGGAACGAAGACGCTCAAACCCGCCTCGACCTCGCGCATCACAAGCTTCTTCTACTCCTCCTTTAAGACAATCAGATAAAAAACCGAACGCATCAAAAAGTGTGCTTTTTCCCACACCATTTTTGCCGATAACGGCCGTCATCGGTGTCAGAGAATCTCGATTTTGAGTATTCCATAACTTGCCCAGGGTTATATCCTTGAGCGCTCGATAATTTTTAATCCTCAATCCCTCAATTCCGGCCATTATTTAGTCCCGTTTCTCATTACTAAAGTAATCTGAGCAATTTCTTGATAGACTGATTCTAGACCAGTTATTAATTACTGACCCGATTCGATCGCTCCTTCGGCCTCATGGACAATTGCCCTCAATCGATCTAAAGTTTTCTGGTCCACCTGGGTCCATAATCCCCGTTGTTGAGCTTCTAATAATCTTTCGGCCATATCTCGCAATGCCCAGGGGTTTTTCTCCTGAATAAATTGTTGTACCTTGTGGTCAAATAAATAAGCTTCGGCTACTCCCTGATAGATAAAATCCTCCACCAGATGAGTAGTGGCAGAGTAGGCAAAAATATAATCTACGGTTGCAGCCATCTCGAAAGCGCCTTTATAGCCGTGTCGCATCACTCCCGCTATCCATTTGGGATTAACCACTCGCGAACGGTAAACGCGGCGAATTTCTTCCTCTAGGGTTCTGATGCGGGGATTTTCCGGACGGGAATGATCACCAAAATAGGTGACGGGATTTTTGCCGGTTAATGCCCGGACACTGGCAGTTAAGCCGCCTTGAAATTGATAGTAGTCATCGGAGTCGAAAATATCGTGTTCCCGATTGTCCTGATTGTGCAGCACTATCTCTAATTCTTGCAGTCTATTTCTCAATACTTCCGGTAAAGAATGGGCAGTTCCTTGGCTATCATAGGCATAACAACTCCAGTTAATATAAGCATTAGCTAAGTCTTGATCATTTTGCCAGTTTTGTGACTCGATTAACCCCTGTAAACCGGCCCCGTAAGCACCCGGTTTGCAGCCAAAGATTCTGGCAGTAGCTCTCAGTTTCGCCTCTTTTTCTCCTAAGCCCTGACTTAGCCAAAACTCTCTCTCTGTCTTCACTTTCGCCGCTAAAGGATTAATTTTTTCCTCTTCCTCTTGACAAGCTACCGCATTTATGCCAGAATTAAGAAGATGTAGTATGCTGGGGAAACTGTCCCTAAAAAAGCCCGATACCCGAACGGTCACATCAATGCGAGGACGGCCTAAGCTAGACGGGGTAAGGATTTCAAACCCGACCACCCGACGGAAAAAACCATCCCAAAGGGGACGAATTCCCAGTAAAGCCATGGCTTCGGCCACATCTTCGCCACTATTTCTCATCGTCGAAGTTCCCCAGATAGAAATCGCCAAAGTGCGGGGATATTCGCCATTTTCTTGGGTATAACGTTCAATTAGTGCCTCTGCGGCCTTTCTTCCCACTTCCCACGCGGTTTCTGTGGGGATTGCGCGGGTATCGACGGAATAGAAATTTCTGCCAGTGGGGAGAACATCGGGACGGCCGCGGGTAGGAGCGCCAGAAGCACCACTGGGGACGTATTGGCCAGCGATACCTTTTAAGAGATAGGTAAGTTCATCGGGGGTTTGTTTTAAAGCAGGAATTAACTGATTTTCTAGCCAAACCAATTCTTTTGCCGTATTTTCGCCTACAGGTTCAATTTTCCGGCTAATTAAATCCTGAGCGAGACCTTCCAGATAAGTAGTAGTATCGTTATATTCCGTCAGGGGGTCGCAGTCGAGATGCAGGTCAAGGGCAAGGGAACGGGTTAAACCGGGGCGGTCGGGACTAGGAGAACGAGCAATCGATTGGATTAAATCAATTAACTGCTGACCCTGGGGACATTGACCGAAGATATGTAAACCGTCGCGGATTTGTGCTTCCTTGAGTTCACAGAGATAACCATCCACGACGGTGAGAAATTGACTAAAGGAAGCGCTGGTCGCAACGCGCTCGCTACGCGAGATCGTGCCTAGCTCTCGATCGAGATTAGTTTTCGCCACCAGGTCGTTAATCCGCTCGCGAATCAGAGCTAAACGAGAAGGATCAAGAGATTCTGCCTGATAATATTCATCGATGAGGGACTCTAACTTTTCCCAATCCCCATACAATTCCGCTCGCGTCATTGGGGGGGTGAGATGGTCGATGATAACAGCTTGGGAACGTCTTTTAGCGCTGGACCCTTCTCCGGGGTCATTGACAATAAACGGATAAAAATTCGGCAGCGACGAGAAAGCAATTTCGGGATAACAATGGGGAGAAAGAGCGAGACTCTTCCCGGGTAGCCATTCTAAATTGCCGTGTTTACCGAGATTAATCACGGCAGTGACTTGGAATTCCCGTCGTAACCAATGGTAAAAAGCGAGATAGCTGTGGGTAGGTTCGAGGTCGGGGGAATGATAATTAAGAGTCGGGTCAAGGTCATAACCGCGAGAAGGTTGAATACCGATAAAGACATTACCTAACTGGATGCCGGGGATAGGAAAATCCCTGTCTGGATGTCCCCAACGGTCAAGCATAGCGCTTTGATTATCGGGGGGAAGGGAGGAGAAATAATCTAGATATGCTTCTAGGGAGAGAGATTGATAGATAGGTTTTAATTCCCTTGTTTCCAAGTCATTAGTGATACCGGAAATCAGCAATCGCATTAATTCGTCGCTATGGTCGGGTAGGTCGGTGAGGGTATAACCTTGGGTTTGTAGTGCGCGAAGAATTTCCAAACCACTAGCGGGAGTATCTAAACCGACTCCGTTAGCGATACGACCATCCTTATTGGGATAGTTGGGGAAAATGAGAGCAATTTTTTTCTGGGAGTTGGGAAGGGAGGAGAGTTGACAATAGTTTGCGGTTAAATCAGCGACAAAATCAACCCGGTGGGGGAGGGGTTGATAGATAACTATTTCCGTTTCTAGTTTGGGATGTCGGGTGAGGACAGATTTAAAGGAAATAGCGCGGGTGATAATTTTGCCATCCATTTCCGGTAAAGCGATATTCATGGCCACATCCCGGGGGGAAAGACCTTGATAACCCTGTTGATAAGCTTCTAAACTGCTGCTGCTGAGGATAACTTGGAAGATGGGTTTATTGAGGGACTGCCAGAAGTGATGATTTTGTTTGTCTTCCGGTCGCTGGATAGAGAAGCTAGTGGTATCGAGAATTAGGTCTGGGGGATGGTGGGAAAAGAGGGTTAATAGTTCCTCTTGCACTTCAATTTCCCGGAGAGAGGAGAGAAAGATAGGGACAGTTTCAATATTTCTTTGGGTGAAAGCGCTGATTAAAGCATCGATAGCTTTGGTGTTACCCGCGAGATAATGGGAACGATAGAAAAGTATCCAAGTCCGTGCTTGGGGTTGGGATAGGGTTATCTGGGAATAGATTCCCAACCTAGGGACAACCCTAGGAGGAGAGGGAGGATAGTCGAGATGGAGACAGGTATGCGCGATAAATTTAGCAGCATTAATCCAGTTATCTATCCCTGCTTCCGTGAAATAGCACCATAACTGGTTAACAGTAGTCAGGGAAGCAGTGGAATGACTCATCAACTCTAAATCCGGTTTATCCTCTCCCGGGAGGACAAATAAAGTCGCACCAGTTTCCTCGACAATTTCCTTAACTACTTCCAACCCGTAGGACCAACTCCCCCGTCCCCCCAATAAGCGAAGAATAATCACCCTTGCTTGGGATAGTACCTTGTCCCCATAGTTATCAATACTGTATTGCTGTTGTAACTGTGATAAATTCAGGGCGCGAATTGCGGGAAAATTATCCGGTAGATGGTCGATAGCTGCCGCTAGAGTTTGAATATCGGTATCAGCCATGGTGAGGAGAACAATCGGGGCCGGATTTTGGTCAATAATAATCACCCCTTCGGTATCTGCTGTCCAACCACCCGCTTGGGGAGCAATTCGGTGCATAAGTTTTGAGAGTCAGGTTAAATAATGATTAGGTTTTGAGAATCAGGGTCTCGATCGAGGGATCATTCCTAGGTAGATAGAGATGATTATATCTGTCTGCGGCAATTTAAAGAATAGGGAATAGGTGTTAGGGGATAGGGGATAGGGATTAAGCAAAATCTTCACTAAAACCCCAACACCCTAAAACCCCAACACCTTACTGATGACTGGGGTGTAGGGAAGTGGGGAAGTGGGGGAATTTCAACTAAAACCCTAAAACCCTAAAACCCTAAAACCCCAAAACCCTAAAACCCTAAAACCCCAACACCCCACCACCCTATCTCCTGCCTCCTGCCTTCTGATAACTGATGACTGATGACTGATAACTGATAACTGATAACTGATAACTGATAAATGAATGCTTCTCCCGCTTATGTTTGCTGTCAAGTGTTGTCATCTACTCACCTCGAACAAATTCGTTCTTGGTGGGGACAGTTGGCAATACAGGTAACAGGGCCGAGGATTAGTCTCAGTGAAAGAGATATTCCCCCACAGACAGGGGAAATCTATCAACTCTTGCTTTCCACTGACCTACAAGCTTTATTGTTAGCCAGTCCCCAAGCACATAACTTTGATTACGAAGTCCGCATTAGTTTTGAAGCGAACACGATTAAAAGTTTTCTGCAAGGACTGGCCGTCAAGTCTCTCCACCAACCGAAAATTGAGCAGGGTTATCAAATTTTAAATCTGCCTCTATCCACTAATGTCAGCAGTTTTCAAAATAAAATTTTAGTCAAAATTCTCTCGATAATTTCTTCTCCGTCTGCTGAGGGGGGTTGTCCCCGCATCTTCTCCGTTTGTCAACCGATAGAAGCGGCCCTATCCCAACAAATCGAACAGGAAAGATTATTAAACCAAGTCATCACCCAAATGCGTCAGAGTCTGGAGTTACCGGTGATTCTGGAAACCGTGGTCAGGGAAGCGCGGGAGTTTCTGCAAGTGGACCGATTGTTAATTTATCAATTTTTCCCCGGTATCGGTGAGGGAAAGGGAAAAATAACTTCCGAGTCGCGCATTTCTGACCAGATAAATTCCGTGTTAAATTTAACCCCCGAAGACGATTGTTTTTCCTATATTCCCCAATACAAGGAAAAGTATCGTCAAGGATTAATTCTGGCCGTGGATGATGTGGATGTTAACTATTCTTCTTCCTTCTGTTTGTCCGAATTTTTGCGACAACACCAAGTGCGATCAAAATTAATCGCCCCGATTGTGGTACAAGAAGAATTGTGGGGTTTGTTAATTGCCCATCAATGTGTAGGAAAACGCCAATGGTTGCCGCAGGAAAAGAAATTTTTAGGTCAGATTGGTGAACATCTCGCCATCGCTATCTATCAAGCGCAATTATATTCCCAAGTACAGGAACAAAAAGATATTTTTGAGTGCCGGGTAATAGAAAGAACCCAAGAATTACAAGATACTTTAATGGCCGCAGAAGCCGCTAACCTCTGCAAAAGTGAATTTTTAAATAATATGAGTCATGAGTTATTAACTCCCCTAACTTGTATTATCGGTTTATCCAGTACCCTGCAAAAATGCTCGGCAGCCAATAATTTTTTACCCCCCGACAAACAAAAACACTATCTAAAAGTTATTCAGGATAACGGCAATAAACTATTAGAATTAATCAATAACTTGCTTAATTTCTCGCAAATTTCGGCAGGAAAAGCTGTTTTAGATATTAAACAATTTTCGCTAAAATACCTCTGTAATCACGTTTTAGAAATTATCAAAACAGAGGCAGAAATTAAAGAAATTAGTCTAATTTTAGAGATGAAAATTGCCGAAAAAGAGCATTATTTTTACGCCGATTACGATCGAGTTCAGCAGATACTTTTGTACTTGTTAAAAAATGCCCTGAAATTTACCCCCGAACAGGGTGCTATCACGCTGAGACTGTGGAAAGAAGGCAGTCAGGTCATTTTTCAGGTAGAAGACACGGGCATCGGCATTCCTGCTCAAAAAATACCGCTTCTGTTTGAAAAATTTACCCAGTTGGATGGCTCTCGTAAACGTCGTTATGGTGGTATGGGATTAGGATTGGCTTTAACTAAACAATTAGTGGAACTCCATCGTGGCACGATCGAGGTAGAATCTTGCTTAGATAAAGGTTCCATCTTTACCGTCCGTTTACCTCAACAAAACCCATCCAAATCTCAACCCCAACCCTCAGAGTATAATCCCCATTTTAATCACCACCATCCCACTATAGTTTTAATTGAAAGTGACGAAGAAATCGCCAATCTTATTTGTGAGTTATTGATGGTGGCACATTATCAAGTTATTTGGTTAATCGATAGTGTCTCCGCTATCAAAAAAATTGAGATCGTGCAGCCAAGTATTATAATTGTCGATCAAAAAATGCCCGATATATATCATCTCTGTCATCTCTTAAAAAAATCCAGCCAAACTCAAGCCAGTAAAGTGCTAATCTTGAATGATACCCCCGAAATCAGCGTTAATTTCCTCGGTCGTCATGGCATTGACGACTATCTCCTCAAACCGATTCAACCCTCCCTATTGTTGGAAAAAATCCGCTATCTAACCGCTTTATAAGTGGGGTTTGCGGCAAAAAGTTTTTCGGTGCGGGTAGGGGTGTGGGGTGTGGGGTGTGGGGTGTGGGGTGTAGGATGTAGGGTGTAGGGTTTTACCAATTTTCATCTTCTTTTTTCCTCAGAAAATAGGACTTGAAAACTAACTATTAAATAGCTAATTTTCAAGTCCTTAATTGCAGGAATCCTAGACTAAATTAGGATTCACTTTCGATATAGATAAATAACAAACCCATCACTACGGCTGGCATTAACCAACAGACGATCGGGATTAAAATCCAAGGCAGATAAGAAGCTGCGTAGGCACCAGTCATGTCAAATGCTCCTAGTAAAAAAATAAGGAAATGATAATCAGGTAGAACAAGGGTTAATTATTGATTAAAAACCCCGCGCATGATGCCATCAACGACACCAAGATTTTCTAGGAGGAAATAGGCCACAAAAGCGCCACCCATACCACCAATAAAGAAACCAGCGGCGAATTGACTCCAACCCTCGGAGGATTGCAGAGGATCACCACTAGCGGCCTTACCTTGGAAGGAGACAAGACCATAACTAGCTAAACAACCCGTAGCCAAGAGAACCATGGCCAAAGCGGGGATTAAGCCGCCGAGATTAGCGTATTCCGAGTCTCTCAAGGGACCCAGGACAACCCAGGGACCACCGAGGAAATAACCGTGGGCCATACCCACTTCTAGACCGCGCAGAATCGGAGCTAGACCGGGACGATAGGCAGGTAAGTTACCAATAAAAGCTTTGGTAAAACCAGAAGCGGAAATGGGGGTAGCTAGATGACCAATGAACGGATCATCATTGTAGGGTGTCACCACCTGTTTGTATCCAGTTTCAGCCATTGTGTTTGAGTTCTCCTTTTTCCGATCAACAGGAAAATTGATCATAAAACTTTAAGATTACACTTTAGGCCTAAGAATTACTTCAAGCAACCCCATAGATCGAGTTTTCAAGGGTTGACGGCTGAAACTCTCACAATTCGTTACATTTCTCTCAGGAGACAGGAGTGGGGAGAAGGGAGTGGGGAGTGGGGAGATGGGGGGCTTTTTTTCAGTGTTGCCAAAGGCACGGCGTAGCCGTCCAGTAAACAGTAAACAGTAATCAGTGAACTGATAACTGCTCACTGATAACTGATCACTGATAACTGATCACTGATTAAGGGATAATCAACACTGGACAGGGGGCAAGGTTAATAACTTTGGTGGTGACGCTTTCGGACACACCTTCGCCGGTTAATCCTAAACCGCGACAACCCATAACGATCAGGTGAGCATTAATTTCATCGGCCACATCACAGATGACAAAAGAAGGCATTCCCTCCCTTTCAATCATTTCCGCCTTGATGCCAGCTTGAGCGAAAATCGCTTGGGCCGATTGTAACAATCTATCCACCGCTTCGATCGAACTCATCTTATCGTCGGGGGCAATTTCTCCAGTGGGTGTCGTTTCCACCACCGACAACAGGACCAAACGACTGTCAAAGATTTTGACTAATTCGATCACACTACTGGTAGCGTCACGACTTTCGCGGCTGTGGTCGATGGGAAATAAAATCGTCTCAAACATAATTAGCAAGTCTCTCCAATCAAATTTTTCTGGGCAAATCGGTCTTGGAACTGCAAAACTGATCCCCAAATCTGAAATAATCTTTGTCAAAGTAATTGCCGCAAGTAGCGATACCCTGATTTAATCTTTATTGTACGGTAAGCAATCTAGGAGGTTATGGGCTGTGCCAAAAAAAACAGTAGCGAATTTAACAGAGGCTGATTTAGCGGGCAAACGGGTCTTAGTCCGGGTCGATTTTAACGTTCCCATGGACAAAGCCACCGGGAAAATCAGCGATGATACCCGCATTCGGGCGGCACTACCAACCATTGAGGATTTAATCAAAAAAGGGGCTAAGGTTATTTTATGCAGCCACATGGGTCGCCCCGACGGTCAAGTTAAAGAAAATTTGCGTCTGACCCCTGTAGCTAAACGTCTCTCGGAATTATTGGGACAAGAAGTAATCATGTGTCCCGATTGTATTGGTGAGGGAGTGACGGCAGCGATTAGTCAAATGTCTAACGGTCAAGTGGCCCTTTTAGAAAATCTGCGTTTCCACGGTGAAGAGGAGGCAAATGACCCCGATTTTGCCAAAAAATTAGCCGCTAATGCCGATTTATACGTTAATGATGCTTTTGGTACCGCCCACCGCGCCCACGCTTCCACGGAAGGCGTTACCCACTATCTCAGCCCCTCGGTGGCGGGTTATTTAATTGAAAAAGAGTTAAACTACCTACAAGCAGCTATTGAAACTCCCCAACGTCCCCTAGCGGCGATTATCGGCGGTTCTAAGGTTTCTAGTAAAATTGGCGTGATTGAAACTTTATTGGAAAAGTGCGATAAACTGCTCATCGGTGGCGGTATGATCTTTACTTTCTACAAGGCCCGCGGTTTAAGTGTTGGTAAGTCTTTGGTGGAAGAGGACAAACTGGAATTAGCCAAATCCCTGGAAGCGAAAGCTAAAGAAAAAGGAGTGGAATTCCTCCTTCCTACCGATGTGGTGTTAGCGGATAAATTCGATAAAGATGCCGATTCCCAAATCGTCAAGGTCGAAAATATTCCCGATGGTTGGATGGGATTGGATATCGGACCTGAATCAGTTAAAGTTTTCCAAGAAGCTTTATCTAACTGTAAATCTGTCCTCTGGAATGGCCCGATGGGGGTGTTCGAGTTCGATAAATTTGCGGCGGGTACAGATGCGATCGCTCACACTTTAGCCGATTTAACTGCTACAGGTACAACTACCATTATCGGTGGTGGTGACTCGGTAGCGGCGGTGGAAAAAGTGGGAGTGGCGGAAAAAATGAGCCATATTTCCACCGGTGGCGGTGCTAGTTTGGAATTACTCGAAGGGAAGGTTTTACCCGGTATTGCCGCTCTCGATGAAGCCTAATTATCGCTAATATCTCAGGTTTAAACAAGGTGGGTGTTGCCCCACCTTTTTTTATGAATTAGGGAGTGGGTTTTTAAAGTTGGATTGGGAGTTAATCATACAAATACTTTTGCGGCAAAAATAGTTGAGCCACTAGGATACTTCAATCGCGGTAAAATCGACACGCTGATATAAATCTGTCAGGGATATTTGAAAATCTAGAGAAAACAAAGTTAAAATCGCTTCTTGATCGTGATAATCCCGAAATGCCCAATGATCGCCTCTTTTATGAAATTGTTCTATATAATAACCATATTGATCGATTAAAATATATTCTTCAAAACTATTAAGAGAGCGATAAAATTTAAACTTATCACCCCGATTATAGTCTTGAGTAGATTTTGATAAAACCTCGATAATCACCTGTGGATTGGTAATCGTATCGGTGCGTCCTCTTTCAAGAATTGGTTCTCCCTTAACGATCATAAGATCGGGATAGGTGTACACATTATAGGCGGGTATTGCCAAGCGTAGATCGGTGATAAATATATCATAGGCTTGATTCTGGATAGTTAAGGGAAATCTTCTATAAAAATTTCCCGCAATGCGATTATGGTTAGGAGTTCCCCCAGTCATAATAATAATTTCTCCATCTCGATACTCGTGTCTGTCGGTGGCAGTTTCCTCTAGTTGAAAGTATTCTGCGACTGTGTAGCGTTTCTCAGTGGTTGCGACCATATTGCCCCCTTGAAAGCAAAGCTCTGTTTTTATGATAACCTGTTTTCTGAAAAGGTAAGTAGCTGGTTATAATTAAATTAAAAATGGATTTTAGGTTAGATCCCCCCTGCCCCCCTTGATAAGGGGGGTGTCTGATAATTTTTAACGCCTACCTACTTATAATTATCGGTTTTAATCAGGTGCTGACTGCTGTATAAATATCGAGAGACCTTGTTAACAAGGTCTCTCCAAAGTGGGTAGGATTATTGTTGCTAATTTGCTAGTCTGGTTGGGATAATTTGAGGATAGAGCTAGTGACTTTCATGCTTTCTTGATAAAGCACGTCCTGGCCCCAACGCTGTAACTGTTTACCTAGCAGAGTTTCTGTTTTTTGGTCTTCCAGATGGGACACTTGTTCAACGCGGCAAGATTGGGCCCCTCCCGAAGCTTCCATCCGCATACAGCCGGTAGTTCCCGAACAAATTACAGTGCAACAATCAGCCTGAAGATTAGTAGAAGTGAGTTTAATACTAATCAGATCTCCTTGTACTTCACCCCAATCGGCCACGGGAACACCGGCTAATTCCGCCTCAATTAAACGCTGGTCCTGACCGAGGAAGCTAATCCGATGAATAGCGTAATCTCCCGACCGGTGACTATATCCCACCGGTCGCCATTGTAACCGGCTGGCCATCCAACCGAGGAACATAAAAGCTTGGCAAGGATTGCCCTTTTCGTAATCAATAGTGATGCGATCGACTTCCAGAATAGCATCCCGGCGCTCCGGCGGATCAAAAGCCTCGGCGGTTAGTTCTTGCCAGGGAGCGAGACGACTCCAGTTCAGGTCAGCCAATGGTACATCTGTGGCTAGTAAATCCCCCACCTGCAGCAGTTCCGTTTCTGGTTCCCGAAAAGTGCTGGAATCGACGATAATCGTATCACATTGACTGGCCAGACGTTTAAATAGTCCATATTCGCCATCGGGACTGGCTTTCCACCAGAGAAATTTGGGCAAACTGGGAATAGTTAACTCGGAAATAATGCCGCCAATTCGTTCCAAGGCTTCCGCTGTGCCGCTTAAAGTGACGTATTCACAGCAAACTAAAGTGTTCTGACTACGTTTGTTAACGGGACAATAGGCAGAAACAGAGGCTTTTACCCCTTCATCGGCCTCGGCGGTGGGACAGAGGGTAATAATGCGACAGGGATTGGAAGCAGCGATCGCATCTGCGACCCCAATCGCATCCAAATCGGCGGCGTATTGACGATGATTAGCCCCATCCTCGGCGTTTTTTTCCGCTTCCCAGGCCGCCCTTAACCGGGCGACAAATTCATCGCTAGAAAGCCCAGTTACTTCTAGTTCTAGGTCTTTCTGGGCGACTTTGATGGCGGCGTGGGTTCGCGGACCGGCAATACCATCAATCGGGCCGGTGTAATAGCCGAGAAGGGTTAACAATTCCTGTACCGCATCGGGTTCATAGACAATAAAGCTAAAGGTGGTGGCCCGGGTGGCGGCCATACCATCCTCATTATTATTATAGGATTGCCAGATATCGCGCAGTTCCTGCTCGATCACATCGATGGAAACATCTTTCGGTGCTTGCAGGGAGACAATGGGGGGGCTTTGGGTAGTCATGTCAGTTATCAGTTATCAGTTATCAGTTATCAGTTATCAGTTATCAGTTATCAGTTATCAGTTATCAGCTTCTGAAGGCAAGAGGCAACAGGCAAGAGGCAAAAGACAGAATCTGACAATTCTCCTACCTAAAAATAAGGTTAGAAACTAAGCTCATCAAAGCTTTTAGCTTAACCAATTAGGTCTTAGATTCGGCCCTTGTTATCAGATGTGAGTTTTTACTTTACTGTTTACTGATTACTGTTCACTGTTTTAGAGTCGTCGCCAACGACGGCCATCGCGGTTAAGGAGAAATTCCGCTTCTGTGGGTTCCCAGGTACCCGCTTCGTATTGGGGTACGGAGGCAGGATCGGCGGGAGCGTCCCAAGCGGCAAGAGCAGGAGTAACGATGCGCCATGCTTCTTCTACCTCGTCAGAACGGGTAAATAGGGTTTGATCTCCTAGCATAGCGTCTAAAAGTAGGCGATTATAGGCATCGGCGCTGGTGACACCGAAGGAGGAACCATAACTAAAGTCCATTTCTACCGTGCGTGTGCGTAATTCCGACCCCGGCATTTTCGCCTCAAAACGGAGGGCAATACCTTCGTTAGGCTGGATTCGCATACTCAGTACATTTGCATTAGTTTGTTGGGCCGCCGATTGGAAGATTAATAACGGTACATGGCGGAATTGGATGGCAATCTCGGAAACTTTTTTGGGCAGACGTTTACCGGTACGCAGATAGAAGGGAACCCCCTGCCAACGCCAGTTATCTACCATTAATTTCATGGCCACGTAGGTGGGGGTGGTCGATTCGGGATTAACCCCCGGTTCTTCCCGATAGCCCGGAATGGGTTTTCCTTTCATCCAACCGGCTTTATACTGGCCGCGGATGGCGGATTTTTCTAGGTTATTAATATCGGCCAGGTGAGTCGCTTGCAGGACTTTGACTTTTTCGCCACGGACACTATCAGCGTTAATAGCGTTGGGTGCTTCCATCGCCGTCAAGCAGAATAACTGCATCAGGTGATTTTGCACCATATCGCGCAAAGCTCCCGATTTTTCGTAATATCCGGCCCGCTCCTCCACTCCCACGGTTTCGGCCACGGTAATCTGGACGTGATCGATAAATTGACGATTCCAGAGGGGTTCAAAGATAGCGTTAGCAAATCGGAACACCAGCAAGTTTTGGACGGTTTCCTTGCCTAAATAGTGGTCAATGCGATAAACCTGGTTCTCCTGACAAACCTCTTGTACGACTCGATTGAGAACTTGGGCAGAACTGAGGTCTTTGCCAAAGGGTTTTTCGATCACTAACCGGTGTTTAATTGGGTCTTTCAGCATTCCGGCCGCGCCGAGGTTTTTAAGACCGGGGGGAAAGAAATTAGGAGAGACGGCTAGATAAAAGACTCGATTGCCGCGAGTTCCCCGGATTCCGTCTAATTCTTCCAGAAAGACTTTCATTTTGGCGTAACTTTCCGGATCGTCCATGTTGCCGGGGAAATAGTACAACCCTTGGGCGAAGTCTTGCCAATATTCCTCACTACCAATCCCGTCGGAAAATTCTTCGATGCCTTGGCGCATCTGTTGGCGAAAATAATCATGACTCCACTCTCGGCGCGCTGTACCGACGATGGTTAATTCGGCCGGCAGTCGTCTTTCCCGTTTCAGTTGATAGAGAGCAGGAACCAGTTTTCTTTGGGTTAAGTCTCCCGATGCCCCAAAAATGACTAAGATTAAGGGTTCTGGGGTTCTTTCTTGTCGCAATCCCACTCGGAGAGGATTTTCGAGCAGCTTTACCATAGGATTTTGTCTAGCCGAGGTGCATTATTTTCCAGTCTAGCGGGAATACTCGACGGCATACCTAAAGTAAAAATTAATAACCACAATCAGTGATCAGTGATCGGTAATCAGTAATCAGTAATCAGTGATCATACTAAATCTGGTTATTAAAGACTGATTATTGATTCCTCCTTTTGCATGAGTGCCTAGACCTTTTTGAGATCAAAAAGTTCTGGGTCCGGGAGTGGTCGGGGGGAAAATTGGGGGACTTTTTCCCTGAATTTTAGGTAATTGACCACCCAAAAATGGGTGAAACCCCACAACCTACCCCTAGGAAAAACTTTTTGCCGCAAACCCTGATTGAGGAGAAGCCCTTATTTTTTGGCGGTTTTAACACAATCGAGGGTACGGACGATGGCGGCTGCTGCGTAGTTACGACGGGTGGGATCATTTGGTACAAAGGCACTACCCTGTTCGTTCAAGGGAGAGGCCACAGCGCAAAATCCCGACATCTGGGTAATTAAACCAGCGGCCCAATGACCAGAAGTATCGGAAAAATTGGCGGGGGTTTTAGTTTGGGCCAAATCGGGGGCTTGTTTTTGCTGAGTTTTCAGGTAGGTGGCGGCCTGTTTGAGGATCGCCATCAATTCGGCCCGGGTGATGGGGTCGCCCGGACGGAATTCGCCGTTAGCTTTGCCGGCAACAATACCATTAGCCCGGGCCCATTGGATTTTTTTGGCACTCCAACGCGTCGCGTCCACATCGTTAAAACTGCCGCTGCCGGGGGGAATCTCTTCTAGGTTAATTTTGGTGACAGTTCCCATCCCCTCAATAATCATCGAGATGAATTGTTCCCTGGTAACGGGATTTTCGGGGCGGAAGCTGTTATCTTCTTTAAAACCAGCCACTACCCCAAGCGCGATCGCTTTTTCAATCTCAGTTTTATAGATATCGCCGCTAATATCCCGGAAACTGGCCCCGGAAGTGGGGGGGGCAGTGGGGGGAGGAGTGGTTTCGTTGATAGGAGGTCTGCCAGCGATTGCGAGAACTTCCGTTTCTTTGCCGCTAAAGTAGAAGTGGCCTAAACTTTTGCCTTCAAAGGTACGTCGGCTAAATCTCCAACCCGGTTCGAGGATAATTTTCATAAATCCCGTTTGCATTCCTCGGGTTCTTCCCACCACTAATTCCGGTCTGCGAGCATCCCGGGGAGTTCCCACTAAGTATAATTCGCCATTGCGTTCCACAATACGCAAGATGTAATCTAGCCCAAAATCCCGGCCATCGAGACGGATAGAATAACCATTACTATCGGTGGCGCGGCGACAAATGCCGGTAAAGTCAAAGTTGAGGAGCAGCGGGTCGATCATGACGGGATTTGAGCCGCTTTCGCTCCAACACTTCTGTTTTCCCTGGATTTGTTCCAAGACTAGCAGGTCAAATTTATTACCTCCGTAGGGACGAGCGATCGCTACTACCTGGGTCTGCTCGATGTCCTGTTCGTCAAAGTTGGCCGCTGGTGTGGCAGTTATGCCCAAGGTCATTAGGGCGGTTAGGGCGATCGATAATCTAGCTTTCATGATCTTTATCTATAAGACGATTTTTGCAGTAAAAATAATAGACGTGCTAATCCCACTATTCTAAGACTGAATACTTCCGGTTGTTGTTCCAGACTGCGCCGGATTGTTGTCTGTCTGCACAACTTTTCTCTCAATCTTCAATTTCCGAACCTATTGATCTGAGCAATATTCTGATGGAACTGTTGGGTTGACCAATATTAGCTCGGTTAGCTGTTAAAACTGGGGAGATTTTAGCGAATTGTTGAAAATTTTAGCCAGCCATTCGAGTCTTAGGCTAAGATGGGGAGAGAGGCTTTTAATTGGCCGCATCCCTTGACTTCCTCACAGGATTTAAGCCCAATAATTGCCTAAAAAATGGCAATTAATCGATTTATCGCTATCAGTGCCGCAGTGAATTATCATAGTTCATTAGCTCTGGTGAGCCGTTGCCCTTTCTTTGGTGTGTGTGAGGTAAACAATTATGAGTAACTCCCCCGGTGATCCTTCTCCTCGTCCTAATCTTTTTCTGAGTATCGGTCGATTTTTACGCCGGCCTTCTACTTTAATTGTTGGGGGAATTACTCTACTAGGAATTACCTCCCTTGGCTATTTTACTGCTCGTTATTTAGTTTATGAACGTCTCACCCCAATTTTAGATAATATCTTCAGTGAAATGCTGCATAGACCCGTCAGGGTAGGTAAAATAGAGGGCTTTTATTTTAATCGCATTCGTATC
Source organism: Microcystis sp. M169S2 (assembly GCF_020245865.1). NCBI lineage: Bacteria > Bacillati > Cyanobacteriota > Cyanophyceae > Chroococcales > Microcystaceae > Microcystis > Microcystis sp. M169S2. Next base: position 32,791 of record NZ_JADBUB010000066.1, on the reverse strand, counting down.
GGTAAATCGGAAATTCCAGCTACGGCCAATTCTGCCGATAGTTTATCCATTGATGCGATCGAATTAGGATTAAATCCGCTGCCCTTACTTTTAGGTCTGCCGCTGCCAGTTGATGTGAAGTTAATTAATCCCAGTATTTATCTCGATCAGGATAAAAATGGTCAATGGCTCGATAATTTAGAAAAAATAGCTAGTAACTTAGATCGGGAGGCACCTATCAGGTTAAATCTGGGTTTTCAGGTGGAGAAGGGAGATATTACTATCCAACCCTATGCCCTGAAAAAACCGATAGAAATTAAGGCCGATGGTCAGGGAAGATTCATCGATAATCAAAGGCAGCCTCTCACCTACGATTTTAGCGCAGAAATCCTCAAAAGTCAAGTAAAAATTGCAGGAGAAACGGCGTTAAAAACGGGCGAAAGTCAAACTAATCTTCAGATTGATCGTTTGAACTTAAATGAACTATTAACTTTAATTCCTCGGAGCAATTTCCAATTAAATCAAGGACAAGTAAATGCTAATATTGCTCTCAATATTCCCAGTTGGGCAAAGCTAAATCAAACCGAAGGAAATGGCAATTTTCAGGTGACAGATTTGGCGGGGAAATTCCAACCTTTCCAGTATCCAATTAAGCTAACAACTAAGTTAAATTTACAGGGAGATAAAGTATTAGTCGAACAGGCGAGCGCAAGTATTGGCAAGATTAAAACTGAGGTGAAGGGAGAAGTAAATTGGCAAACTGGTTATCATCTCAAGGTCACTCTAGAATCGGTGGATTTACAACAGCTTTTAAGAATTATTTATCTGCAATCACCTCTAGATTTACGGGGAGAAGCACGCTCTACTTTTCAAGTGACGGGAAAATTAGATCAACCTCTAATTAAAGGAACCGTTAGCAGCAGCAAACCGATTATTTTTGAGCAAATTCCCATTCAATCAATAACCAGTAATTTTCAAACAAATCTCAATCGTCTTAATTTAGATAAAATTCAAATTAAACCCGTCGCAGGTGGAGAAATTAAAGGAGAAGGAAAATTGCAGTTAAATATTCTGCAATCCCTGCAAAAAAATCAAACTCTTGACGGGACAAAAATGCCGATTAATTTGAATTTACAAGCAAATTTTCCCACGAGAAAAATTTTATCTCAACTGGCAACAATTCCCGCTAAAATTAATATAAACGATCTGCAAGCTAATATTAAAGCTAGGGGTAGTTTAGGACTACCACAATTATTAATTAATTGGCAAATACCCACGGTTAATCAGTCAGAATTAATCAATGTTGCCGGGGAGGGTAAAGTATTTTTAGGGGGCAACAAAATAAATTTAACCGATACGGTCATTAAAACAAATGGCGGCAAACTACAGGTTAATGGTAATGGTGATTTTACTAGCAAATTAGTCCAGGCAAAAATCACGGGTAATAACTTTTTATTGACTCCTTTTGTGCCTCTTGTTTGTCAATATTTAGATAGCATTTGCCCCTACCTAGAAACCTTAGAACCCTTAAATTTAGAGACAGCTAATATTCAAGTCAGTGGCAAAATTGATCAACTCAATGTTAATACTTTAAACGGAATTGCTAACTTAAAAATTAGCGGTAAACAAGGCACAATTTTAGTCAATAGTCAAGTATTGCAAGGAAATCTTCAGGCTAACGCTTTCTTAGCGGGATTGCCGATTAATTCCCTATTGCCTAACTTACCAACCCAGGTTAAATTAACGCGATCGCAAATTAATTTACAGGGTTATTTAGGGGAATTACTGAATAATAAAAATAATATTTTCAGCAGTTGGCAAGGTCAAGGGAATATGGAGTTATTAGTAGATAATAATCCTTTAATTGCCACAGCCAAACTGAATCAAGGTTTCCTGACAGGAACAGTTAATACCAGTGGGATTAGTCTTAATCCTCTGGTGGAAAATTTAACAGTTCCCGTCAGTTTAGGCAGGGCAAAAATCAGCTTTGCTGGTAGAATAAATTCTCTGATTAGCGGTACTTTAACGGATTTAAAAACTTGGCGCGGACAAGGAGATATACAGTTATTTGTCAATAGTCAATCTCTAAGAACGACAGCACAACTAGAACAAGGGATTTTAAGTGGTATAGTTAATACGGCTGGCATTAACTTAAATCCGTTTTTACCCAAGATAAATATTCCTGTTAGTCTAGGGAAAACCCAAGTCAATTTCACCAGTGCAATCAATAATTTACTAGCGGGAAAAATAACAAATCTGTCCACCGTCAATGCTAGGGTAAATACTCGCTTGTTAGTAGATAATAATTCGATCAATACTGATATTCAGTTAAACAAAGGTATTTTTAATATTCTCGGTAGTTTAGAGCGTTTTCAGACTAATATTCCCATACCTTTGAATATTGAACAAACCAAGTTTCAAGCAACAGGAAATGCCCAAACTATTTTCGACTCTCTGCTAGAAAAACGACTGAACTTAAGCAGTATTAAAGCAGTTTTTAACTCTCGTATTAATGTGGCTAAAGGAGAGATTAAAGCTAAGGCACAACTGAATAATAATTTCTGGCAAAGTGATATTATTGCCGCTAATCTTGATCCCGCTGCCCTACTAAGGCAATTGGGGGGAGTAAAATCAATCTCGATTCCTAACCTAGATTTTAGTGCCAATTTAGCGGGAAATATTAAAGAAATTTGGCAGGGAGTAACACCAATTCAGGTTAATAATCTCTCGGCACAGTGGGGAGAAAATAGCTTTAATGTGCGAGGAAATATTCTTTTAACTAATCTTATCAGTCAACCCGATATCGCTGAGGTTAACTTAAATCTACAGGCAAAAACCGACCTTGCTGCTGTACCGCTAACTCAGATTATATCGCTTTTACCGATTGATTCTAACCTAAAACCCAAAGAATCAACACTAACAGGGATCGGAGAATTTCAAGGACAAATCACAGGAAAAAATCTCTTAACTGCTTGGCAAAAAGTCGGAAATGTACAAATCAAAGGAGATATAAATTTAGCTAACTTTAGCATTAATGAGCGACTCTTTGAACCTGTCTTAAAAGGAAGTATGCAAGCAGGAATCGGTCAAAATATTAGTTTAAATCTGCGGGGAAATCAGGACATTATTGACCTAACTTTCGATCCTTGTCAACAAAAGAATTGTCTGCTGCCCTATCTTCCCTTAGCGATAAATATTCGCCAAGCTTTTGGAAATAAGACTCCTTTTCTAGCAACAGCTAAACGAAGCGGAGAAAATTTAAATGTTCAGATTGCCAATTTTCCCCTAGAAATCCTGAAAATATCTCCAACGGCAGCCTATAATATTCCAGGGATTATTGCTGGACAGATGAATGCTAATCTAGACATCAATTTATTTAACTTACAGGGACAGGGACAACTAGAGATTAATCAACCTAGTCTAGGTAACTTAATCGGGGAAAAATTAACGGCAAATTTGGTTTATCGGGATTCCATAGTTCAACTGCAAGCGGGGAGTTTACAAGCGGGTGCAAGTCAATATAATCTGCAAGGTTTATTTAATTGGCAAACCCAAGCAATAGAAGCTAAACTCAGGGTAGATCAAGGTTATATTCAAGATTTATTATCAGTTGCTAGTATCTATGATTTAACCAGTTTAATCAACCTTTTATCCTCCGAGAATAACCAGACTATTCAACTTAGTACACTAGGAGTAGGTAATCCCGAAGCGTCCCTAGCACAACAGGTAAATTTGCGGGCAAAAATTGAAGAAATAATCCAGCAATTAGCAGGTAAAAGAGGGGTAGTCGGGATACCTTCTGAACTAGATTTTCGCGGTCGTTATCAAGCAAATATAGCCTTAATTGGGACTTTACAAAATCCCGATCTTAGCGTACAATTTCAGGGCAATCGATGGGAATGGCGACCCCAAAAACCGACGGTAAATATTGTTAAACCTCTGGGAATTGTCACCACCGATACCCAATTAATTCCGATTGATGAAGTAACAATTAATCTTAACTTAAATCGTCAGTTGCTCAGGATAGAACCGATTAGATTAAAATCACGAGATTCTTCCGTATTTTTAGCGGGTGATTTTTCCTTAAAAAAAGTAGAGGGAACTTTTGCTGTGGAAAATCTTTCTCTCGATCTCTTGAGAAATTTCGTCCAGTTTCCCTTGGATGTATCCGGTAGTCTAAAAACTCAAGGACAAATTACAGGAACTTTATTAAATCCTCGTATTCAGGGTAACTTTGCCTTTATTGACGGTGCAATTAATGCCCAAAATATTAATCAGGATATAATTGGTTTATTTACCTATAATCAGTATCGTTTTGATTTGCGGACAACCTCCTCGGAATCAATACAACTTTATGCCAGCATTCCCTATCCTCCCCTACCGGGTAATGATCAATTAAAAATCCAAGCAAAATTGGGAACCGATGCACTCAAATTAATTGAAGCTATCAGTCAAAACACCATTGAATGGGTTAACGGTGAGGGAGAGGTACTTCTTTCAGCGACGGGAAGATTAGATATAAAAGAGGGTTTAAAAATCAAAGATTTAGAAGCAAATGGTATAGTTACTCTCGATAATGCCGCTATCCGCAGTGTTGCTTTTCCAGAGATTTTAACCGTAAATGGCCGCATTGGGTTAACCCCTGAAAACTTAACAGTAGAGGAATTACAAGGCTTGATCGCTGACAGACAAATTTCTGTGGTGGGAGTTTTACCTTTCTTTCAAGCCTTCAAAAATAATCCTAATCCCTTAACAATTAATATTCAAGAGGGAGATATAGCAATTAATGGCCTTTATCGAGGATTAATTGCTGGGAATGCTATGATAACGGGAACAATTCAGCAACCAATTATCGGGGGTAATGTGCGTCTTTCTAGGGGTAAAGTTTTTCTTCCCCGCACAGCAGAAATTAATCAAGAAACAGATAAACCAGTGAGTCGCTGGCTGCAGCCTCTCAACATTCCTCAGACGACAAATATCACTCCAGTTTTAAATAATTTTCAAGTGTCTTTAGCAGGATTATCAATTGAACAAGAACCTTTGTATCAATTTGATTTTAGTGGTGCTTTAACCTTGAACGGTCCGCTCACTCCAGTAGAGAAATTACAAACCAACGGAGTAATTAATCTCGATCGAGGACGAGTTAGCTACATCGATACTCGTTTTCTTCTTAACCGACGCAATCAAAATGTTATTGTTTTCGATTCTAGTCGCGGGTTGGGACTTTTTAATCCCTTTGTTGATATTCAACTGCGAACAATTCTCAGCGAATTTTCTCAATCTCGCGATTTTGCTATTTCCCGTCCGGGGGGGGATTTTCCTAGTAATGAAATTCCCGATGATAGCCTCAATCGCATTCAAAGGATCGATGTCACCCTCAGCGTTGAAGGTGAATTAAATCGCTTGCTACCAAATTTAGGTCGTAACATCAATGAAGTGTGCCAAATTCGTCCCGATAGTCCACCTTTTCCCCTAGAGGAAAACTATACAAATGCAGAATTACAAAAAGTCGCTAATTGTTTACAAGCATTGGCTTTTGCTAGAGGTGAAGATGAGGGATTGCTTAATACTCCTCTAGTTAAATTAACTAGCACTCCCCCCCGCAGCCAAGGGGAAATCGTTCGACTGTTGGGGGAACAATTGCTGTCGGTTTTTAATGGTTTACAGGGGAAAAATACAGAACAATTAATTCAGTTTGGAGTGGTTCAGTTGGCAATTCCCCTCTTAGCTCAAGGAGTCGTGTATGATGTAGAGAATGCGGTTAGTAATGCGATTGGAGCAACGGATTTTAATATTCTTCCCAATTTGGAAACCGTCTATCGAGTTAATTCCCAGTCTTTTATCCGCTTCTCCTACGATTATAATTTGAATGAGTTTACCGTCCGCTATCAAACCCAATTTTAAGGTAAGATTGAGAGATATAGGAGAGTTCAGAAGTTAGGAGACAAGGCAAAATTAGGTTATACTTCATCTTACTTGATATTCTATGATTATTCGCGAGGCTAAAGAAACAGATTTACCAACAATTATCGAGATTTATAATGCTGCTGTTCCCACTCGCAAGGCAACCGCAGATTTAAAGCCTATTTCCCTCGAAAGTCGGCGAGAATGGTTTAAAAAGCACGATCCTGAACAGTATCCCATCTGGGTAATAGCGATCGAAGGTCGGGTGGTGGGTTGGCTAAGTTTACAGATGTTTTATGGTCGTGTCGCTTACCAAAAAACGGCAGAGGTTAGTTTATATATTTCCCCCGATTATCAAGGTCGTGGAATCGGTAAATTATTAGTAGAATATGCCCTGAATTGCTGTCCGAAATTGGGTATATCTAATCTTATCTGTATTATTTTTGCCCACAATCAGGCCAGTATTCGTCTCTTTGAAAAATTCGGCTTTCAACGATGGGGTTATTTACCTCAAATTGCCGAACTAGACGATTTTCTGGCTGATGTAATCATTTTAGGGAAAAAAGTCGCTTAAATAGGCAATTTCTCCATAGCTAGACTAAATTCTAGACTTAATTGAATATCAGTATTTTCTGGTTCGCCTAGAGATGATTTCTAGGTGAGAGAAAAGAGATAGTATTTATGGCTCTTCCTTAGCATAATTTTTTCCTCATCAATAAACTACTATCAAGGCTTAAGTTTTCTTACCAGACTCAGTTAATTTATCGATTAGGTCAAGCTGTGTATCGAGATCATCCCAGATATCCTATACTTATTTTACAGCGTTTCTCATCAAGATGAAGTGTAATCTAATTTGATATCGACCACCGATTCCCCAAAACGAGAACTGTTTACCTCATCATTAAGATAACTGCTATAACCATGAATAATTTCAAAATACTGCTCATCGGCTATGGTAATACTTTAAGAAATGATGACGGAGTGGGAATGAGAATAGCCGAAATTATCGCCGAGGAGAATTGGCCTAATCTAGAGGTCATCGCTACCCATCAATTGACTCCTGAGTTAGCGGCTGATATAGCTGATGCTTCTCTAGTTATTTTTGTTGATGCGGTATTATCTAATCAAACTGATATCCAGATAGAAAAATTAGCGGCAGTTACCGAATGGAATAATTTCGGTCATGCAGAAAGTCCTGCTTCTTTATTAGCATTAACTCAAGCAATTTATCAACAAAGTCCCAGGGCCTGGGGAATATTTATTCCTGCTATTAACTGTGAATTTGGTGAAGAATTATCAACAATAACTCAAAAGTGCTTGACAAATGGGATTAAAGCTATTAGAAAAATTATTACTTCTGAGAATTTGACTGAATACCAAAAGCAGGACTTTGATAATCTTCCGGCAGATAATTTTCAGGAATAGTGCTGTGATTGCCATCCCGGAGAGCCTTGTAGTGAGGAGACATAATTTCGATACCGACTTCGTTACATTTATCCTGAATATTTTGATGTAATTCAGAATAAATATACACCATTTTGCTAGGATGATCGGTGTAGGCATTTAGCTGATAGCTGACATAAAAATCATCGAGACTGGTTTGCAAGACAAAAGGAGCAGGTTCTGAGACAATAAATTGGGTGGCTAAGGCTGCTTCTTTCAGGGTTGCGTGAACCTTACGCCAAGGTAAATCATAACCGAGAGTGACTGTGGTTTGCAAAATTAAAGGCTGTTTGAATTCCCGTTGAGAGACAGTAAAGTTAATCACATTAGTGTTTAACAGCGATGAATTAGGAATCGTGATAATTCTATTAGACGGTGTGCGAATACGGGTGACTAATAATCCTTTTTCAATCACATCTCCAATAACATCACCAATAGAAATTTTATCTCCTAGTTGAAAAGAGCGGGTATAGATGAGGATAATTCCCCCCACCACGTTAGCGATAGCCGAGGTGGAACCCAAGGAAAATAGTACCCCTAAAAATACCGACACCCCCTGAAAAGCAGGAGAATTAAATCCGGGTAGATAGGGAAAAGCGATGACTATAGCTAAGGCAATTATCAGCAGTGACAGTAAATTATAGGTTGGTTTTGCCCAATCGGGATAGAAACCATTAATTACTAAATTTTCTCTTTCCAATCCAGTGAAAAATGGTTTAATTGCTCTCAACAGATAGTGAGTTATAAAAACAATTATCAGTATGATAAAAATACTGGGTAAATATTTTGCTATCTCTTGGGAAACAACTTCTAAAGCACTAAAAAAGTATTGCAGAAAACCATCACCAAATTTTCTAGTCCAGGGAAAAAGACGAAGGACAAAAGTTAAATAAAAATAGAGAATAGTTAAAATAATTAGAGTGCGGATAAATTGCAAAACTCTTAGGGAAAAAATTCCTATTGTCTGGGAACTAATAATCTCAAAATTTTGGAATACGACCCCAGGAACTAGGGAGGTGATTAACCTCTGAATCTGGGGAAAAACCCGCGAAGATATAAAAATTATTACCCAGAAAATTAAGACCGTGGCCAAGGTAGCACTTACCGTCAAAACTGCATCTTTTAAGAGGTTATCCGGTTGACGTTCTTGACGATAACGGACAATGGCCGCTTTAATCTTTGCTAAAGCTCGTTCGGCCAATACTTCTTGACTGACCGCCTGTAATTTGGCATCTTTAGAAGTAATAGTAGCAATAACCGTATCTCCCAAAATAATCGAAGGGTTTTTGTCTTCAGGATCAATTTTTATAGTTAAATCTTCAGGAGAAAGAGCATCGTCATCGGCAATTTTTTCAATTCTGTCTGTAATCGATTTCGCTCTTTCTTGCGCTGAAAAAGAACCTATTCCCTGCCGAATCGTAAAAAGTTCTTGATTATCAAGCATGACGGGAAAAACTTCTCCCAAAGTTTCCAGGGGTGTTTCCTGTCCTTGTTTAGCAGGATTATTCTGGGCTGCTATCATGAAGATAGGGGATAAAGTCAGTAACAAAACTAAACAAAACAGTCCTAGGTAACGCCAGATTTTTTTCATCTTCTAAGCCACAATTGTACAGGAGCGATCGAGTTTAATACCTCTTTTTTTCATCGTAGCATGGAATAGTTCTGTGGATAACACCTGTTCCACGGGATAAATCCCGGCTTTTTCGAGTTTTGCCGCTAAGATTAATTCTGCCACGCTGCCAGTTCCCCAACCCGCTGCTTGAGCAGTGTTCTCGTGAACCATAGTCGCTTGATAAACTGCTTTTTGCTGCCCTTGCCATCCGGCGACTTTGGCTAACATTGCTACCCCAATTCCCGAAAATTTATCGGTTACTTCTGTCATGCGATAACTAACTTGGGAAAAAAACTCAATTCCCCGAGAACTTTCTACCCAAGCATCGGGAAAAACATGGGCAGTAATCCAAGTTAAATGATTATAAAAATCGGGAATAGAACCAAATTTTGTGATCACATTTTGCACTTGAAAAGATTCGGCGAAAGTATAGGTTTCTGGCATATCAAACCAATAAACACCAGTTTTACCCAAAGGAGCAGGAAAGTCAATTACTTCTCTAGCAGTATAGGGTTTAATCTCTTGCCATTGTCCCTCAATCCAAGCTAAAAAAGGCTTTTTTAAGCCGAGAAAAGTAGTCCGCATCACAGTTAATCCCGCACCTCCTGAACCAGCTACGGCATAATTTAAACGGATCGTTTCTACCCTATCTAACTGTTCCACTCCCTCCCGCACTATACTATTAGAAATACCCGGGAAAATTCCCGTATTAACCACGGCAGTTATTCCCGCTTTTATCGCTAATTCTCGATAGGGGATTAACTTTTGATAAAAAGAACGATGATCACTAACATCAATATAATTGACTTTTTCTTCGATGCAAATTTTTACTACCCTGCCATCGCGATAATGAAAGGGACCGGCACAATGAATAACTAAATCACTATTTTTAATTGCCTGTCTAAGCTTGTCTATTTCTTCTAAATCTAAAGCCAAAAACTGCATTCTTGGCAGTAATTTAATGGCTTTTTCCTTGCGTCCTGTGATAATAATTTTAGCTGAAGTATGATTAATAATATCTAGGGCTACACTTTGACCAATGCGACCGGTGCCACCTAAAATTAAAACAGTTTTTTCCATAGCAACTATCAATAATATTTGTTGCTCTAGTATAGCATCCTCTTGGCAATTTTGCCTATTTTCCAAGATGAAAATTTTAGAATAATCCCAACTTATTTAATGCGTCCGAGGGGCAAGAAAATGGTTAAAATCTCACCTTCTTCGGGTTTTTCACGCACAATCAATTTACCTCCCAAAGCTTGAAAAAGGTTTTTAGTCACCTTCATATTCAGGCTTAAACTACCCGTTTCTGGTTGAAACATTAAGACTTTTCCTAAAGCTTTGAGAGTAAGATTAGGCGATTTTACCTGAGTTTGGAACTGCATTTTTAATTGATTTCCTGCCGTTGATATATGTACTTGCAACAGGCCACCACTAGCCATACTGCGAGTACATTTTTCCACGACTCCATTTAACATTTGATCCAATAAATTCGGGTCAGTAATTACCGAAGGCAATTTTTTCGGTACATTAACTTCTAAATTGACATTGCGCCGTTTAGCCTGTTTTTGCCACCGAGGAATACTATCTTGAAAGACTTTTTCTAGAGCAATTGGAATTAATTGAATTGGTTTATCCCCCAGAGGATTAATCCCCAATTCTGCGGCTCGGAAAATTAATTCCATGCGCTGAATTTGTTCACTACATTCTAAATCGATCGTTTCTAAATATTTTCCCACATCTTCCGTTACTTTAGCCCGTTTTAATAATAATCGGGTAATGGTGCGAATGGTGGTTAAAGGGGTGCGAATTTCGTGGGTTAAAGCTCGCAATAATTCCAAATCACAACCCGATTCTAAATTAGAATTATCTTCCTTTGGCGGAGTGATTTCGGCATTGATAGGCGATTTCGTTTTTTTCAGGTCTAAATTAGGCTGGTTGGGTAAATTTTGCAGTAATTGGCGGCTAAATTGGCTAACTAGACGATAATCCGGCGAGGGACTGCCATTAGCCTCGATAATTGCCTCTAAAGTCTCGATTTGCGGATAACGCAGATTAACTAATCGTTGCCGCAACTGCTGCCAAGCTTGCTGAGTGAGGACGGGATCAAAGGAAAATTGAAAAGAGGACAAACCCCACTGATCCTCGCCTAAAACCAGCAAAAGAGAGAAACTTTCGCTAAAAACCAGACAAAATCTTTCATTAGCAATCGGATCCGTTGGCAAGAGGGGTAATTCATGGATCTCTGTTGGGGAAATATCGGCGGCGGATTTTTCCTGAGAAGGCAATTGCAAACCCAGCCATTGTAAATGTTTTAAAGCTTTAACGGTGAAAACACCAAATTCAAAACCCGTTAAAGCCTTGCTTTCTCTGACTAAAGCCGTCGGACCGGAGAGAATTAAACCCCGACTGGCGGCATTATTTGGGTTTTGTAATAAGATATTTTCTAAAGATGCGATCGCTGCGAACCACTCACTTTCCGCTTTCAGTTGCGAGCGCTTGAGCCATTCTGATAAATTAGGATAAAAAGCATTGGGGGTGAAGGTTTCCCGGTCCTGATGGTCAGTTGGCGGGAAAATATCGCTTAATTTCGGTAAAGACCCCTTTAACATCGTCTTCATCACTGACTAGATACAAATTCCTTACCTAGAATAGTACCCCCGTTAATGCTCATCCCATAACGGTAAAACCGAACTCTATTGGCAGTGATATCCGCGTTTTGATAACAGTTATCTTAATGGTGAGGTACAAAGTTTTGCTTTTGGGGAGTCGGTAGTCGATAGCAAATTAGGTTAGACTTGATCTTGAGCAGAAAGGCTGTCAATCGGCTTAATGATTTGTAATATAGGTTAGTCCAGTTGATCACCTATGCCAGTTGTGGGGTTCGTGGCTCAATTCAACCTCGATAAGTCTGATATTTAATTACACCTCCCCACTTATGTATTTTTTTGTTACATTTAAGTATTTTTTGCCTATCTATAGTTATCATTAAATGAGTTAAAGTGTTCCCAAATGATTTCCCTAACTAACCGATCTTTGCTCCCAAACCCTTTGTCCTTGACGTTAGGTCAATGGGAGGAATCATCGGGTCTTGGAGGGACTAACATAAATGAGCGTCAAAACTTGGAAAAATTTATGCAAAATATTTCTCCAAAAAGTTTAACCTACGTTGATTGGTATAGGCGTAATCCTGTTTATCCTTAGCAGCAAATACAAGATCAAGATTATTCTTTTAATTCATTAAGGAGGCTCTTCATTGAAAACTAGCGCAGTGATCAGAACATCAATTATAACCATAATAGGAACTATTTTAGTTGCCTGTGGAGTTTCCCTTGAAGAATATCAGAAGTTTGCCAAATCTGGTCAGGAATACGCCACCGCTCTTGATAGCCTGTTAGTTATTTCTGGTAATTATTTTGTGGATGCTAATTCAGAAAATTTGATTGCTAATGATTTACAGGATCAAGATAGAGACAGTAGTAACTATGCTGAGACTACCAAAGAAGATGATGAGTGGCTCACTTTAATTGCCGAAATGCGTCAACACAACCGTCTATTAAAAGAATACTTTTTTGCCTTAGAAGATTTAGCCACTTCTAATGCTCCTCAAGAAGCGAGAAAAGCGACTGATAATATTTTTAAACAGTTAAATAGTATCAGTAACAGTATTCAGGCTAACCCTAGAGTTGGTTCGATTCCTGTACCTTCAATTCCTGAGATTATCCTCAGTCAAAAAATCAAGGGTGAACTAAGGAAAGAACTAGAGGCAAGGAAGGAAGCAATTTATCGAGAAATTGCTATACAGGAGGCTTTACTGAAACTGCTTACTAGTCAGATTAAAACTGATTTAAAGGATATTCAAAACCTGAAAGATGAGCGTTCTGTTTTACCCGCATTTGCTGCTGAACAACCAATTGAAAAACCCGATGATTGGATAATTAGACGCAGACAAATTAGAACGATGACTCTTTCAGTTCAAGGGTTAGATGACGCAACTAAAGCAACAGAATCTTTTAAGGAGTCTTTTAAATTGCTCTTGGAAGATAGATTTACCATCGGACGTGCCAATGCTTTATTATCTGAGATCGAATCTCTCATCAACGTATCGGAAGATTTAAAAAGCTCAATCAACCAAAACAAGACGACCACAGGATTAAAAGACAATGACCACAAATACTGATAGACAAAAATTTCTCGATGAAATTAGTGCAATTCAAAATCAATTGACCATTCCTGGTATTCTGGGTAAGTTTCCTAATGATGACCAAAAAAGGCAATTTAAGCAGTTTCGTACAGAGTGGAGAGGACTTGTCAATAAAACTCGTATCGATATTGCTAATATTTTAGTTAATGAACTAAAAGCTAATGAAATTGAACTAAATGAAGGAATAGATGCTATCAATAAAGAAATAAAAAAACTTGATGATACGGTTGGTTTTCTAAACCTTTTGGGTAGAACAATCGAAATCCTTGGCAGAATTATTAAACTTTAGTTTATGTCACTGCTTTTTGTAATAGTTCAATATTAAAATTAACTATAAGTTATCCATTATACTAGGGTAACTTATCCTTTTTAAAGCAAGTTTACAAGGGATGCTTGTAAACTTTTCTACCAGTCATTGCCTACTTGGCGTTGCTGAATCAAGACATGGATAAGCTAAGACGCATTTTAACCACCTATGCTTAGATTAGCTGAATCTCCTCCAATCCCTTTACTGCTGCAAGAGTGCAAGAGTACCTCATCTCAACAAGCAATAAATTAAATCTAATGAAAACGATCCAAGAAAAAAGTAGCTCAAGTCTATGTATAGCGTTTCTAATTCACAAGAGGTACATTCCCGATCCTGAACAGCTTAATCAGCAAAGGTTTAAGTGTGCCGCACAGATGGGAGAACCGCTATATATAAAGACATAGAGTGCAATAGTACATTCAAAAAAGATAGCGAAAACAGTTGTTATTTGATATAATCTTAGAAAGTCTTGGTACTCTAATTATGACACTCGACAAACTTTTGAAATTAGGAGAAATTAGTTATTTAAACCAGTCCTTTCTCAGATTATTCCTAGTGATTTCTTGTCTTTTTGTCTTTTATTGCCTATAATTTTCCTCACTTTTCTCATTAACAAGGAGAATACAATCATGCAACCTCTCAACTTTTCTATTATCCAAGAAATCAAACATCAAGGAATTTGTGATGCTTCTGCAGCCACTGCTTTAGGAGAAAATAAATTTGTTGTTGGTAATGATGAGGCGGATCCAGAATTAGGTAATATTCTCTGGATTTATTCCTCTCAAGAGTCGGGAAAAGCACTGGAAACAATTGACATTAATAGTTGGCTTAAAAACTATCCTAAAAATAAAGAAATCGACTTGGAGGGGGTAACTGTACTAAATGACATAATCTATTGGATTACTTCTCATGGCCGCAATAAAAATGCTGAACGAAAACTCCCTCGCCATCAATTTTTTGCTAGTAAAATTACCGATGACGGCTCTAGTATAGTTCAAGTGGGTGAGTCTTATACTCAGTTAGTCTTGCGCGATATTATCGAAGACTCTCAATTGGCTAAAATATTTGATTTCAAAACAGCAGAAACCAAAGCTCCCAAAGCTAAAGGTGGATTAAATATTGAAGGTTTAACGGCAACTCCAGACGGAAATATCTTAATCGGTTTTCGTAATCCTATATCAAACGATAAAGCTCTTTTATTAACTCTAAAAAATCCTCAAGGTTTAGTTATTAATTCCACCAATGCTCGGGCTGAATTTGGTGATCCTATCTTGTTAGATTTGGGAGGATTAGGAATTCGTAGCATTGAATTTTGGCCAGCTTTAGAAGTATATTTAATTATTGCTGGAGAATTTCATGGAGGCGATCAATTTGTTTTCTATACTTGGTCAGGAAAAAAAGAAGATGCACCAGAAAAGATAGAATCACTGCAATTCCCTGACGGTTTTCGTCCAGAAGCTTTGTTGTTTTATCCCCATTTCCAAGATCGCTTTCAGATTTTAAGCGATGATGGTACAATCGAGCGGGTTGGTAATATTCCCTGTAAAGATATTACCGATAAAAATAATCCCGAAAAATATTTCCGTAGTATTTGGGTAAAAGTTAATTAATACCAATTCTCACCCATAAAAACTACAGATCGAATTATCGAATTTAAGTTCCCATTTCCCCTTTTTCCCATTTTAAGGGAGACGAAGGCAGGGGGATCGAACTCTTGTAGCCGGATTTTGGAGAATTGATATAATTAGACATTCCTCTTAGTGGAACCTCAACAAAACCTAGAACAAAAATAGCTTTCAACCCATATAAAGATAAGCTTTAAGCTCAAAAAAACCGTTGATCACGTCTTCTCAATGGTTTTTTGTCCTAGAAGCTCTATTAACCTTTTTCTCTTATCCAGAGGACTTCTGGGTTCGCAAAGGGACAAAAAAGTGTGGAGAATCCTCCCATAATCGCTACAATTTTTCTAGAGGCTAAGTATTGCCCTCATTTAAGTTCTTTTGTACTCATTAAAAACCATGAAAATTCTTCACGGTACTTGGATTCCCCAATCAACGGATGAATTTATTCAGAAGGGTAGCTTTTATCTTTGGGGAGAAACTAGCACCCCGAAAAAGAGTCGCACCACTGCTAATAATTATCATCCTTTTCAGTTAAGCAAAGAAGAATTAACTAGCTTTCTCACCGGAGAATTAGGAATAGTTCAATCGAATTATAATCCTCTTAGTCGGCAATTTGTCCCCCGCTACTTTCTTTTACCTAGCCAGGATAATCAACCTTTACCCTCCTTAGAATTACTGCGTTATCTAGAAAAAGAACCCCCAGAAAATAGCCAATGGCAATCTTGGCAAATTGATTGTTATCCTCTTAATCCTGTACTTAAACTGCTCAATGATCTGCACTTTATCTGTCTTTACAACTCCTCAGAGATTCAGTTAGGAGCAGATTTACTTTTTTGGTATCACTACAGTCAAGCTTTTAGAGAAATAATTCTTAAAGATAACTATATTCCTGCCTTTAAATATCGAGAATTAGCCACAAATAACCAGAAAAACGCTCACTTTGCCATCTATCCTCTTTGGGAAATTATATCGGCAACCTACGAAACAAATCTCGATCGCTATCTCGAATATCTTCCCCGCATTTGTCTTGCCGGTGCTGAAAATCCCCATGCTTCACCACAATTATACGATCCCAAAACCCTACTCCGGCACTTCTCCGAATGTCTCCTCAATGAAATTGTCACTAACACGGCAATTCCTGCCAGTTTTGAGAAAAAAATTAGCGAAACAATTATAGGTGATTGCTTCTCTGTGACTAAGGCTGCTGGATTTCTGCAAACCGCTGCCGCTTTAGAAAAATATCAACAGTGGCAAACTTGGAGACAGCAATTACTAGGAGACCAAAATATATCTAGTTTTAGCCTTGGTTTTAAACTAACGGAAGCACCAGAAAATAATATTGAACAGTGGCAAATTACCTTTATCCTCATCTCTAAACAAGACCCCTCCCTGCGATTAGAATTAGACCAATATTGGTATGCAGTACCCGAAAATAGAACAAGCATACAAGCGCATTTTGGTCAAGATTTAGACAAAAATATTTTACTAAGTTTGGGTTATGCTGCCCGTATTTATCCCCCCATTTGGCAAGGATTAGAAACGGATAAACCGACGGGATTTTATCTCAACCTTACAGAAGCTTTTACTTTCTTAAAAGAAACTGCTTGGATTTTAGAAGATGCGGGATATAAGGTAATTATTCCCGCTTGGTGGACTCCCCAAGGTCGTCAACGCGCCAAAGTTCGGCTAAAAACTACTTCTAAATCGGGGAAATCTACCCCCGTTAGTAAAGGGATTTTTAGCCTCGAAAACATCATTGAATATCAATATGAATTAGCCATCGGTGAAGAAACTATTACCCAAGAGGAATGGCAACAATTAATTAACACCAAAACACCCTTAGTTAAATTTCGAGGTCAATGGGTAGAACTAGAACAAAATAAAATGCAGCAAATGCTGGATTTTTGGCAGAAATATCAGCAGGAAAATCCTGAGATGAATCTGATTGAATTAATGAAAAAAGCTGCCGAATATCCAGAGGAGATTATTGTTGAAACCGATGAATTTTTGGGTTCTATGCTAGAGAAATTACAAAATCCTAGTCAACTAGAACCGATCGAAAATCCTCCCCAATTACAAGGAACGCTGCGGGAGTACCAAAAGCGCGGGGTTGCTTGGATTCAATACCTAGAACAATTGGGGTTAAATGGTTGTCTTGCTGACGATATGGGATTAGGAAAAACCCTACAGGTAATTGCTAGATTGATTGGGGAAAGAGAGGGAGATAATAAGGTTTTACCAACTCTGCTAGTTGCACCCACTTCTGTGGTGGGAAATTGGGCAAAAGAAATTGAAAAATTTGCCCCCCATCTTCAGGTTTTAATTCATCATGGTAGTAAGCGCTATCAAGATGAGAGCGAATTTCAGATAGTAGCTAGTCAAAAGGATATCGTCATTACTTCTTTTACCTTAGTTCGCAAGGATTTGAAATTATTTAACTCGCAATCCTGGCAACGTTTAGTAATTGATGAAGCACAAAATATCAAAAATCCTAAAGCGGCACAAACTAAAGCAATCTTGAGTTTATCTGCACAACATCGTCTCGCATTAACGGGAACTCCAGTAGAAAATAGACTGCTTGATTTATGGTCAATTTTTAACTTCCTTAACCCTGGTTATTTAGGTAAAGAAACTCAATTTCGTAAAGCTTTTGAAGTGCCAATCCAAAAACAAAATGATCGTCTCCAGTCCACGGTTCTCAAAAAATTAGTGGAACCTTTTATTCTGCGTCGGGTAAAAACCGATAAGCAGATAATTAAAGATTTACCTGACAAAGTGGAAAACAAACAGTATTGTAATTTAACTAAAGAACAAGCTTCTCTCTACGAAGTTGTCATCAAAGAAGTGGAAAAACAATTAGAAGAAGCGGAGGGAATAAAACGCAAAGGATTAATTTTATCTACCCTGATGCGCTTGAAACAAATTTGTAATCATCCCCGTCAATTTTTACAGGATAACAGTGCTTTTACTCCTGAGCGATCGCATAAGTTAGAGCGTTTGGGAGAAATGCTAGAAGAAGTAATTTTAGAGGGAGATAGTCTGCTAATTTTCACTCAATTTACTGAAATCGGTGACTCCTTACAAAAGTACCTCAAACAAACTTTTCGCTATAATACTTATTATCTTCACGGGGGGACTTCTCAACCAAAACGAGAACAAATGATCGAAGAATTTCAAAATTCCGAAACAGAACCTTCCGTATTTATTTTATCCTTAAAAGCTGGGGGAGTTGGCATTACTTTAACCAAAGCAAATCATGTTTTTCATTTTGATCGTTGGTGGAATCCTGCGGTGGAAAATCAAGCAACCGATCGCGCTTTTAGAATTGGTCAACAAAAAAATGTTTTCGTGCATAAATTTGTCACATTGGGAACCTTAGAGGAAAGAATTGATGAAATGATCGAGGAAAAGAAAAAGGTAGCTAATGCTATTGTTAGTAATGATGAATCCTGGTTAACGGAATTAGATAACGAAAGTTTTCGTCAGTTAATCGCATTGAATAAACAGACAATTATTTAATCGAGGTAAACCCATGAATAAATTTAGTAAAACTTGGTGGGGACAACGCTTTATAGAAGCATTAGAGGAATTTACCGACTCAGCACGCTTGAGTCGAGGACGTTCCTACGCTAAAAATGATAAAGTCAAGAATTATACAATTGATGGTAATTTAATTACTGCTCAGGTGCGAGGTTCCATTAATCCCTACTTTGGAGTTTACAAAGAACCTTTGTATAAGGTGAGTATCGAGATTAAACCAATTACTAAAGCAGAGTGGTCACAAGCTTTATATAATCTTGGTTCAAGAGCGAGTATGATCTCTAAACTGCTGCTCAAAGAAGTTCCCGATAATATTGATGAAGCATTTAGCGATCTGAATCTGCACTTATTACCCCACAGTCAAAAGGATTTTATCACCAATTGTTCCTGTCCCGATTGGGAAAATCCCTGTAAACATATTGCTGGAGTTTATTACCTCGTTGCTTCCCAATTAGATCAGGATCCTTTCCTCTTATTTGAATTACGCGGTATCTCTCGTCAAAAATTACTGCAAGAGTTAGCAAAAACTCCCCTTGGTAAGCTGCTTTCCTCCTCCATCCAAGAGGAAAAAATTCCTCTTAACCCTGTCACTTCCTATCACACTAAACCCGAAACCATACCAGCAGCAGAAACAATTGATCTCAAAGAATTTTGGCACTCTCATCACCGTTTACCAGAAAATCCTCAGTTAGTTAAAGCCGCAACTATTCCCGCAATTGTCATTAAAAAAGCCGGTGATTATCCTGCATTTTGGGATAAGGATACTTCCTTTATCGAGGTAATGGAAGAAATGTATCAACGTGTACGCAATAAAAACGCTGGTATGTTATAATTAGGTAGGTGTTAAAAATTGTCAGACACCCCTCTTATTAAGAGTGGATTAAAGGGGAATTAAGGGAGGATCAGAAGTTTGAAAAAGCATTCTATTTTTTAAGACAAGCAGAATCTATGAACCAAGAATCTCTCAGCTTTGTCCCTGGGAATGTCAAGTTAGCCGATCGCTTTTTAGTTTGTGGATTGGGTAGTCTCGGACAACACTGCGTCAAGTCTTTAAAAGAGTTTGGGGTTAGCGTCGTCGGTATCGAACTAATACAGCCTCCCAGTTGGGAAATTAATGATTTTCCCGATTTATTAGAGGAAATAATTATCGGTGATTGTCGTCAAAAAAACATTTTAGCAAGAGCGGAAATCGATCGCTGTCGGGCTGCTTTAATTGTCACCAGTGATGAGCGAATTAATGCCACTACTGCCCTAATTATTCGGCAATTAAATCCCCTTACCCGCTTAGTGGTGCGTTCTTCTAAAGATAATCTCAATCATCTACTTAAGGAACGTTTAGGCAATTTTATCGCCTATGAACCCACCCAACTACCTGCCAATGCCTTTGCTTTAGCCACATTAGGCACAGAAACCCTCGGTTTTTTGCATCTCGACGGTCAGAAATTGCGGATTATCCAGAGACAAATTAGCCCCGAAGATGGTTTACTCGATCGCTTTTTAGGTGATTTAAATACCCCCACCCGTCGTCTGTTAGCACACACAGCCCCCGATGAACCTTTAAGGGCCGGATTTTATCAATGGTCTCCCACCACCACTATCGGGGCCGGTGATACCATTACCACCATCGAAACTACCTACCAAAACATCGATGCTGTCCGCCAGAAACCGTCAAATTATCGCCAGAAGTTGCGGTATTTTTGGCAAAAATTGCTCAAAGAAATCCAACAATTCTGGCAATTGAGTTTTCAGCAGCAAATTCACCGGGTGGCTTTCATGTCAGTATTTATCATTATCCTGCTGGTAATTATCGGGACTTTTCTTTTCCATCTCTACGCCCCGAGAGCTTCCTTTATTTCCTCTCTTTCAGGAACAGCGATTCTTTTATTAGGTGGTTACGGCGATGTTTTCGGTGGCTCTAACCCCGAAGATTTAAATGCGGTTCCCTGGTGGATGCAGCTATTTAGTCTCTTTTTAACCTTAGCTGGAACCGCTTTTATCGGGGTTCTCTATGCCATTTTGACAGAAACTTTATTATCATCAAGATTTCAATTTATCCCTAACCGTCCCCCAGTTCCCCAACAGAATCATATCGTTATTGTTGGCTTAGGTCGAGTCGGCAGAGAAGTGGCTAATTTATTACTAGAAATGCAACAGGCGATCATCGGGGTCAGCTTAAATAGGGATTTTGATGCGACTATCCTGCCAAAAATGCCCCTGATGACGGGAAATATCGAAGAATCTTTAAAAAATGTCAATTTAGATAGGGCTAAAAGTATAGCCATCGTTACCGATGACGAAATCCTCAATTTAGAAGTGGCCCTAACCACCCGCAAACTCAACCCCCAAAGCTACTTAGTCATCCGCACCACCGACGACACCCTTAGTCAACAATTAAGTCAAATTCTGCCCCGCTCTCACATTTTAGGAACCAACACCGTAGCGGCAGAAGCCTTTACGGGAGCGGCTTTCGGAGAAAATATCATCTATCTGTTCCGTTGGGCGCAAAAAACGATTCTGGTGACGGAATACGAGATCGAAGCTGGGGATACTCTCAATGGTAGCTCGCTCGGGGATATTGCCTACGGTTATCGAGTCGTGCCGATCCTACACCAACGAGAACGGCAAGCCCCGAAATTAATGCCCGAAGATTATCTCAATTTACGCATCGGCGATCGCATTGTAGTGCTGGCCACTATCAACGGACTGCGACGGGTGGAACAGGGTCGTCGCACTCCCAAAACTTGGCGCGTGCGGGTGGAAAAAGCCTTTAACCGCAATATTGCCGCAGAAGCACCCACCGTGATCAGTCGTTTTTCTAATTGTCCCCTGAAAACCGCCAGTGATCTCATGGAAAATTTGCCAGCGACTCTCGGCGCTCCTCTCTACGAACAGCAGGCGATTCGATTAGTTTCCGAGTTAAAAAAAATTCAAGTTCAAGCCTTGGCCATTCCGATTAACCCGAAATCGGGGTAAATGGGAGTTATACTTTTTTTGTCAAACTAGAAGGCTCTCTCGGTCTTTTTTTATGCAGTTAAAGTGACCGTAGCCTTGGCAGTTTGTCCGGAATCAGAAGTAGCAGTAATAGTAATTTTATCCCCAGGATTTCCTTGTGCAGGTGCAGTGTAGGTAAATTTGGCATCAGTGGTATTTTTATCAATTTTACCGCTGTCTGGCGGTGAGATTGTGATGGTGTAGTTACCAACGGGATTAATGCTAAATTCCTGGATTTTATTTAATGCTAAATTTTGGCTAGGCGGAGCGATCAAAATCGCTGGAGGTAGTCCCTGTCCAGTAGAACTAGCCTCTACAATTACTTTTTTCTCTACTTGACTAATTAAATCGGGAATAAGACGTTCGCTAAATCCAGCCACAAAAGCCATTGCCAAAAGTCCATATAAATAGGTGTCATTCCCCTTATCTTCAGTGCTACGCCGAATATCTATGGGAAAAATGTTAGAGTTAAGAATTAGCAGAATAAAGAAAGCGAAACTTCCCCCTAAAATGGGTTTGGTTAAACCAATTAACAATGGCAAGAGGTCATCGTCATATTTTTGATTTTTGGGATTATCAAAATCTTGCAAACGAGTTAGAAGACTAACTCCTCCCCCTAAAGTGCCTGTTATCCACATCAAACGTATAATTGTTATTACTCCGTCCTCGGTATTTGAGCTATTTTTTCCCTGAGTATTTTGGTTACCTTCTCCCTGAGTATTTTGGTTACCTTCTCCCTGAGTATTTTGGCTACTTTCTCCCTGAGTATTTTGGTTACTAGATTTTATGATTGGAGGTAAGGAGAGTAACTCTTTCACCGGAGAGAAGTTCATAATGAACCAATTTACAGGTAAAGCGAACACTAATCCAATTAAAACTTTTGTAGGTATTTTGAAAGAATGGAAAAGATTATCTCTGAAGTTTGCTAAACCACTAAACCAAGAACCTTTTTGGATTTCTCTTAATCCCGTTGTTGCAGCATAGCGTAATTTTTGTGCCAAAATAATATTAGGTTGACCTGTTAAAGATTTAATCGCCATTTCCCCGGCATCTACCACCGACTTTACTTGCATGATATCACAAGGTTTGGAAATGTTCTTGAGTTCCACCTGTGCCATCCCTAGTATTTTAATTAATTTGGCTAATTCTCCCTGTACTTCCCGGTCTAATTCTTGAGTGCATCCCGCTACTTGTTCTTGGGTTTTTCCCAGTAAAATATCAATTCTTTTATTTAGTTTGATCACCTCATCTCTAGCTTTAATTTCATTGATTAAATCGTCTAAAGTTTGAAATAAAACACTTGCTTCTTGTAGTTGTGCAAAATTATCTTTAAATTCCTTGACTAACTTTTCAAAGGGTTCATCTACTTCAGGAATTGAACTATATTTGCCTAAGTTATCCTTCAGTTCAGCAATCAAAGACTCATTTTTCTTTTGTAATTCCACAGTGGCGGAAAATTTAACCAAAGTATCTTTAACTTTTGTTTGCCAAGCAGTTAGCTTTTCCTTGAGTTTTGGCAAGTTTGCATCGTTAGCATTAGCATCGAATAGAGTCGTAATTGTTGCAACTAAACTATCAGTTTCTTGGCTGAAAGTATCAAGAGGAGTTTCTGAACTTTTGCCAGTAGATAAAAGGTTGATTGTCTCCACAAGCTGCTCTGTATGAGCTATTATTTGTTTTTCTAATTCTTCTCTGCTAGGTAAAGGGTCTGAAAAAGTTAATCCACCTAGTTTTTGAATAAGTTCATCTTTTAAATTCTTCGTTTCTTGAATGATATCTGTGGCTTCTTTTTGGTGAGCTAATTTAACTTTCAGAATAAATTCATTAATTTTTTGTTCGATAGCAGGATTAAGATTAATCATGATTGTCTTCTCCTAAAAAAAGGCGAAAATGGGCTAAAATTCGATTATCTCCCCGATGCTACAATAGTTATCATTGATTTTCTGCAATTATTCATAAATCTTGATAAATTTTTATTTTTTTAACTCAATTCAGTCTGCCGTGGGGAGATAACACCCTGATCTCCTCAATGACCGCACACCTAGATTAGCACTCAAGCCCTAAGAGTGCTAAATTAACTATAAGGAGTCCTATTACAACAGCGATACCATGTCCAAAATCATTGCCTTTAAAGATGAATCCCGTCGCGCCCTAGAAAGAGGTGTCAACGCCTTGGCCGATGCGGTAAAAATCACCCTCGGTCCGAAAGGACGCAATGTCTTGTTAGAAAAGAAATACGGCGCCCCCCAGATCGTTAATGACGGCATCACCGTCGCCAAAGAAATCGAATTGTCCGATCCCCTCGAAAACACCGGGGCGAGATTAATTCAGGAAGTAGCGGCAAAAACCAAAGATTTAGCGGGAGATGGCACCACTACCGCCACCATCATCGCCCAGGCTTTAATTAAAGAAGGTCTGAAAAACGTTACCGCCGGGGCCAATCCCGTCGCTTTAAGACGCGGACTAGACAAAACCATCGCCTATCTGGTGGAAGAAATCGCCGCCGTCGCTAAACCGATCGCTGGAGATGCGATCGCTCAAGTGGCCACCGTTTCTTCCGGCAACGACGAAGAAGTGGGACAAATGATCGCCACCGCCATGGAAAAAGTCACCACCGATGGCGTAATCACCGTGGAAGAATCGAAATCCTTAACCACCGAATTAGAAGTAGTGGAAGGGATGCAGATCGATCGCGGTTATATCTCTCCCTATTTCATCACCGATCAAGAAAGACAGATCGTCGAGTACGACAACCCTCTGATCCTGATTACCGATAAAAAAATCAGTGCGATCGCTGAATTAGTCCCCGTCCTCGAAGCCGTTGCCCGTCAAGGTCGTCCCCTATTAATTATCGCCGAAGATGTGGACGGCGAAGCCTTAGCCACTCTAGTGGTCAACAAGGCCCGGGGTGTCTTAAATGTCGTCGCCATCAAAGCCCCCAGTTTCGGGGAACGTCGCAAGGCGGTTTTACAAGATATTGCCATCCTCACCGGCGGTCGTCTGATTTCCGAAGAGGTGGGCTTAAGTCTTGACACCGTTAGCCTCGATCTGCTGGGGCAAGCGGCAAAAATCACCCTAGAGAAAGACAATACAATTATTGTCGCCTCCGGAGACAGCCGCAATAAGGCCGATGTGCAGAAACGTCTCGCCCAACTGAAAAAACAGTTAGAAGAAACCGATTCTGAATTCGATAAGGAAAAATTACAGGAACGCATCGCTAAATTAGCCGGCGGTGTGGCCGTGATTAAAGTCGGGGCAGCCACAGAAACCGAACTCAAGGATCGCAAACTCCGCATCGAAGATGCCCTCAATGCCACCAAAGCCGCCGTGGAAGAAGGTATCGTCCCGGGCGGTGGTACAACCTTGATTCATCTGGCTTCTAAGGTGAAGGCTTTCAAAGCTTCTTTGACTAACGATGAGGAAAAAGTCGCCGCCGATATCGTCGCTAAAGCCCTAGAAGCCCCCCTGCGTCAGTTAGCTAATAACGCCGGCGTGGAAGGGGATGTGATCGTGGAAGGTGTGCGCGAAACCGCTTTTAGCGTCGGTTACAATGTCCTCACCGGCAAGTACGAAGACTTAATCGCCGCCGGAATTATCGATCCGGCTAAAGTGGTGCGGTCAGCCGTTCAAAACGCCGCTTCTATCGCCGGTATGGTCCTAACGACCGAAGCCCTCGTGGTCGAAAAACCCGTTAAAGAAGCCGCAGCCCCTGATATGGGCGGCATGGGCGGCATGGGCGGCATGGGCGGCATGGGTGGCATGGGCGGCATGGGCATGATGTAATTCCTGATGCCGTCTGGCCCCTGAAAATAATCTCATTCCATTGAGCCAATCTGTCCCTTTTCTGGTTATCATCGCCATTAGGGACAGGTTTTTTTTCCTCGGGAAAAACTTTTTCAGCAGAACCTGCTTAATCTATCCTTTGCATTAGTCCAGACACTACACTAGAAAAGAAGGATTATTCCCAGAAATCATGACACTGCTGACGGTTCGATCGCTCAAAAAAGACTTCGGTATCAAGGAAATTCTCAAAGATGCCAGTTTTAGCCTCGATGATCGCGATAAAGTCGGCCTGATCGGTACGAATGGATCGGGAAAATCGACCCTATTGAAAATGATCGCCGGATTAGAATCGATCGATGGTGGCGAAATTCAAATCAATTCTGGGATGAAAATCGTCTATTTACCCCAGCAACCGGAGCTAGACGACGATAAAACGGTTTTAGAGCAGGTTTTCGCCGATAGTGGCGAAAGTATGACTTTAATTAAGGAATACGAGGAATTGTCCGATCGCCTTGTCCATGAGCCAGAAAATCTGGATACTATTATGGAACGTTTGTCAAGGGTTTCGCAACAAATTGATAAACTTGCCGCCTGGGATTTAGAAACTAACGCTAAAGTTATTTTAAGTAAACTGGGTATCGATAATTTTAATGCTCGCGTGGGAGATTTATCGGGGGGATATCGCAAAAGAATCGCCATCGCTACCGCACTTTTAGCCGATCCTGACTGTTTGTTGATGGATGAACCCACCAACCATTTAGACGCTCTTTCCGTGGAATGGTTACAGAGTTATTTGTCCCGTTTTCGGGGAGGATTATTATTAATTACTCACGATCGCTATTTTCTCGATCGAGTGACTAATCGCATCATTGAAATCGATCGGGGAGACTTATCTACTTATTCTGGTAATTATGCCTATTATCTAGAAAAAAAAGCTTTAGCGGAAGAATCGATCGCCAGTAGTCAACGCAAACACGCGGGAGTTTTGCGACGGGAATTAGAATGGTTATCCCGGGGACCAAAAGCGCGCAGTACCAAACAAAAAGCGCGGATTGATCGCATTCAGGCAATGGGTAATAAGGAATTTAAACAGGTGGAGGGAAAAGTCGATATTGCCACCGCAGGAAGACGCATCGGCAAAAAAGTTATTGAAGTAGAAAAAATCTCGAAAGCTTACGGCGATCATACTTTAATTAAAGATTTTACCTATATTTTTACCCCCGAAGATCGCATCGGTATTATTGGCAGTAACGGGGTAGGAAAATCTACTCTCATGGATATTATTACCAGGAAAACTCTCCCCGATTCAGGCACGGTTGACATCGGTTCCACTATTCATATTGGTTACTTCGATCAACAATCCGATGATCTCAATATCAACGAAAATCAAAGAGTAATCGAATATCTGAAAAGTGTGGCCGAATTAGTCAAAACCCTAGACGGTAGCGTGATTACCGCTTCCCAGATGTTAGAAAAATTTCTTTTTCCTCCCGATCAACAGTATGCACCAATTTATAAACTTTCTGGAGGGGAAAGAAGACGCTTATTTTTGCTACGAGTTTTGATGAGTGCGCCTAATGTTTTAATCTTAGATGAACCCACCAATGATCTCGATGTGCAGACTTTAGCAATTTTAGAAGAATATTTAGAGGACTTTAACGGTTGTGTGATCGTCGTTTCCCATGATCGCTATTTTCTCGATCGAGTAGTTGATACTATTTTTTCCTTTGAAACCGGGGGTAATATCCGTCAATATCCGGGTAATTATTCCCTTTATCTCGATCAGAAAAAAGAGGAGGAGGAACCAAAAGAAAAAAAAGTCACCCCAAAAACTGTTAAAGCTTTTCCCTCACCCGTCAATAAAAAAATCTCTTTTAAAGAGAAAAAAGAATACGAAGACATCGAAAAACAAATACCAATTTTAGAAGCAAAAAAAGCCGAAATTGAACAGGTACTTTATGGAGAACCCCTAGAAGATTTTACCAAAATAACCGCTCTAACCGAAGAATTAGCTCAATTGAGTCAAAAAATTGATACTTTAACCGATCGCTGGTTAGAATTAGCAGAAAAATTAGGCTAGGATGATCCCTATTTTCCCGATCGATTTAGTCAAAACTGAGTGATAATTTCCGGTGAATCATCCTCATCCATGACCAGATCTACCGACTCCACCCGCAACAGTGCCAAATTATCCTTAACCACCCCTTGAAGATAGATTTCCCCCATCCCTTCACCCCCAAGATCGATCGAGCCGAAAACTTGACCAGTTTTGGTATTAAAATTAAACTGAAAATAATTAGCCGAGGAAATTCCCTCGCTGACATTATCGTATCTAGCGATCTCTTGACCACTCTTATCATAAAAAGATACCTGAAAATCTTCTAAAACTTGCATTTTTCCCGAACCTTTTTCTGAAAAGATAGTCGGGGCCGTTTTTTCATCATAACTAAAAGAACCTTTAGCTGTATAACCCTGATTTCCCAACCATTGAAAATCGATCGTCACTGCTAAAACCCCTTGGCTATTCATGTTAGCAACTAAAAGGAAAGCTAATAGTAAAGTCAATATCCTCTTTTTCATTAGTCGGTTATTTCAGTTATCATACTAAATCCGTTGAGTATAGGATACATATTAGGACAGGCAAAAGGCAAGAGGCAAAAGGCAAAAGAGGGAATAGATAATCAGTTTTTAATAACTGGATTTAGTATCAGTGATCAATGACTACAACCAGTCTTCCGGGGAATTTCTATGAGGTACTCTGTCTGTCCCTATAAACCTTAAGAAAACTTCAATTACATGGGTACAAGAAAAGGAAACCCAAATGCTCTTTTGTGGGGGGGGGTAACTTCCGTTTGCTGATATCACCCTATTTTAAGACAAAACTCGTCAAAAACCGCCATAACGTTCCTCTAACCAGGGATCACCTCGTCGATGGTAGCCATTAAGTTCCCAGAAACCCAATTGCTCTCGATCGAGAAATTCTAAGCCATTAATCCATTTAGAACTTTTCCAAGCGTAGAGATGGGGGACAACTAAACGCAGCGGACCACCGTGGTCGGGGGTTAAAGGTTGACCAAACAGTTGAAAAGCGAAAAAATTATCCTCGTGCAGGAATTCCTCTAGGGTGAGGTTAGTGGTATAACCCCCATAACAGTGTTGCATGACGTGGGTAGCTTCCGGCAACAGGTCAATTAAGGCCATAAAATCCGATACCTTAATTCCCGTCCAAGTCACATCTAATTTTGACCAACGGGTGACACAGTGAAAATCCTTAGTAAATTCCGACTGCGGTAGGGCCATAAAATCCGACCAGTTAAAAATTTTAGTCGTGGCCACCTTTCCCCAAACCTTGAATAACCATTCCTCGGTCTTGATTTGGGGAGTATCTCCGTAGGTAAGCACAGGAAAACCACTAGCGAGATATTGGCCCGGAGGAACTCGGTCTTGATCGGGAGATTCTGGTTTTTTAAAGAATTTGCCTAACATTAGTTGAGACTCACAACGAACACCCTAAACAAATCTTAAAATATTAGGGAGCGAAAAGGTTTTCTCTACCTCACTCCCCATCATCAAGTTATTCCTCGTCTTCCCCTTCTTCTTCCTCTTTAGTGGGATAGACAAAGCTGTTAGAACGACCAGAAAGAACAGATTTACCCAAAGATAAGGCTTTTTGCGCTTCCCGAGCCGCTTGCTTTCTCCAGTGCGCTCTCCGTTGGTCGCGCTTGGCATTTGAGGTTTTCTTCTTGGGACAAGCCATAGTATTTTAACGATAGTTATAGACTCACAACCTTTCTATTCTACTCCCTATTTCCCTAATCGGCTCGCCAACTTGTCTTTATCCCCTACTCACTACTGCCCAAAATATTGATAAAACTTAATAATTATCATTGGCTTGCCTATTTATGTTTAAAATCCTATATAGCTATGTAGTCAAGTAATTTCCATCATGGTCACTACCGTCGAACCTCCCTCCCAGAAAAAAGCTGTTCTGCGCGAAACTATCCTCACCCCTCGTTTTTATACCACCGATTTTGAGGCTGCCGCTAATTTTGACCTTTCTTTGCAAGAAACCGAAATCAAAGCGATGTTAGAGGAGATGCGGACCGATTACAACCGGCATCACTTTGAACGTCAGCAAGAATTTGAGAACTATCAAGATAATCTCGATGAAAAAACGAGAAATGCCTTTATAGATTACCTAGAACGCTCCTGTATCTCCGAATTTTCTGGCTTTTTATTATTTAAGGAACTGTCACGACAACTAAAAAGCCGTAATCCCTTGTTAGGAGAGATATTTCATCTTATGGCTAGAGATGAGGCGCGTCATGCAGGATTTCTCAATAAAGCCATGGCTGACTTTAATATTTCCCTCGATCTAGCCAAAATTACTAAAACCCGCACCTACACCTTTTTCCCCCTTGAATGGGTATTATATACGGTCTATCTCTCCGAAAAAATCGGTTATTGGCGTTATATCCTCATTTATCGTCATTTAGAAGAACATCCAGAGTATAAATTTAATCCTCTTTTTAATTACTTCGAGAGTTGGTGTCAGGACGAAAATCGCCACGGAGATATCTTTAAAACCTTACTGCGAGCTAAACCACAATTGTGGAATAATTGGCGATCGAGATTATGGAGTCGTTTTTTCCTGCTTTCCGTCTTTGCTACCCATAGTTTAACTGTACGCGAACGCTCAGACTTTTATGATGCTTTGGGAATGGATGCGATCGCTTTTGATCAAGAGGTAATTCGTCAGACTAATAATACCTCCGCCCGCGCTTTTCCCACCATTTTAAATGTGGACCATCCCCAATTTTTCCCACGTTTAAACCGTTGTGCTGAACGTAATTTACAATTAAAAGCGATCGATGAAAGTAGCGCTCCTCAATGGCTAAAAACAGTCCGTAAGTTACCCTTACAGCTAGGTATCGTCGGGGATCTATTGCGATTGTATCTGATTAAACCCATAGATGCAGAAGCCACCAGAGAAATGGTACTTTAATCAGTTATCAGTTATCAGTTATCAGTTCACAGCAAAAAACTCCCCAATTTCCAATTCATAATTCATAATTCCCACACCCTACACCCCACACCCCACACCCTACACCCCACACCCCACACCCCACCCCAACGAAAAACTTTTTCAGCAGACCCTAAGTAGTCGTGCCAAATTAATTTCCTCAACCTTGACGAGAAATTCTGTAAACTTTGCTCAAAAGCTGCGTAAATTCTGTATTTTCTCTGGAAGTCTTAGATATAGCCTTTAGAATTGTGATCGTAGCGCTAGGCTAATTCAGATCAATTAAACTTCTTCCTCACTCCCGACTTTGTTAGTATCATGAAACCTAACTCTGGCCGTAAACGTTTATTATCCCTGATATCTGCTGTTTCCTGTAGTTCCCTCTTGATTTTATCCCCTCTAGCCCAGAGAGCGCAAGCAGACGATATTACGGATGCCTTAGAAGCGGTAATTGAATATACGGCTCAATTACACCAGATCAATTTTAAGTATTTGTTAAGCGATGGCCCGATAACCACTCCCTGCGGCGTAATTTCCCTAGCGGCTTTCTGCACTGTAGATAATACAGTTTACGTCAATCTCCAGCAAGTTACTCGCATTAGTGATAATCCCCTATTTCCCCTTTACGCCGTCGCTCACGAGGCCGCTCACGCTGTTCAGTGGAATCGGGGTATCGGTGGCATCGATGAAGGTGGGATGAGCATCGGCATTGAATTACAGGCCGATTGTCTAGCGGGAGATACCCTTTCTTGGTTATTTACCGAAGCAAGAAGTTTATCCAAACAGGATTATATAATAGCAGGAAAACTTCTAGCGGAAGCGGCCTCGGAAGTGGGCGATTTTGAAGCTCCCAATAACTCCCACGGCACACCACAACAGCGAGGTGATTCGGTCTTACAAGGATTCTACGGGGAAAATCATCAAGCTTGTATGCGTTAACTAGCATTCAAGGCTCTATTTCCCGTAGAATGCCTAAAAAAGCCTAAAAAACTACTGTAACCCTAACCAAGATAACAGACCTTGGCCAGTGAGATACTCGATCAACAGGGTGATCACAAAACCAATCATAGCGGCTCTACCGTTGAGGCGCTCGGCATAGTCATTAAAGCCAAATTTGGGGTCTTCTAATTTGGGGGTTTGAGTCGGTTGTGGTTCAGTCATGATCTTTACAGGCGGTTTACATTTCTTTACTATTCTAGCGGAGTTAGAAGTTAGGTTGTAACTAATTTCTAACTCCTCTCTATTTGCCCTAATCTCGACCGTTAAGAGCGATTAAAAGGCGCAGAATAAAGATAAATAGGTTGATATAAGTCAAATACATCGATAAAGCAGCACTGAGATACTGTTCATCTCTGTAGGTACGGGGCAAGATGTAAAAGTCCACCACTGCCGAGCCGGCAAACAAGAAAACCCCGATGCCAGAAATAGCGATTTCTAACCAGGTGGGAGTACCGCCACCAAAGATAGAGAAAATTAGCTGACCAATGAGAACAACAAAAAGAGCGAGAATACCGATGCTCACGGTTTGAGTCAGTGCTAAACCATCTTTTTCCGACAGATTCGAGCCGATATTCCGTCCCAACACAAAAGCGATGCCGCAACCGAGGGCAGCAATTGCCACTCCCCGCAAACCAACACCGGAAGTACCTAACGCCACATAGACGATTCCACTGAGAGTATAGCCAGAAAGAAGGCTATAGAGAGTCAGCAGGGGCAGAGCAGTGCTTTTATTGCCGCTTTCCGCACTACTACGCGCGACAAAAAATAAAATAATCTCGGCAACCAGGGCGACAAAGAAAGTCGGGAAGAAAATCTGGGGATAGGATTGGATCACACCTAAACCGCCATAGGTTCCCACCGCAGTTAAAATTAGACCACCACCGAGATAGGGCAGGGCCTTGGGGATAACATTGGGGCCGATAAGTGCTTGGCTTTTAGCCTCGCGTAAAGCTTGGCGAAAATTACTGGTATTACTCATGGTGATAGGGTGCGAGATACTTGTCTCAATCAATCTTGTTAAACAGGAACTATTCTTGATTAGTTCGTCAAGAATGCCGAATCGGAGGGAAGAAAAAAAGTAATCTTCTCCCCGGCATCGATTCCCTCTTGATTGTAACGAAAAGACTAGGAATCGAGCTAAGTAGGTAGGTATTAAAAATTGTCAGATACCCTCCTTATCAAGGCGGGATCGGCACCCCCCTTATCAAGCTATCCCTTATAGGGATCTTTCTTAACAATTTTTGCAGTAAGCACTCCAACCCTTATCCTGACTTGATTTCAGTTTTTTCTTTGTCAGTAAGGGTGTCAACAAGGAATATTACAGATTGTTAACCGAGTCTTGAAAGCCATGTGCGACAAAGGTTTGAAATGTTAAGAAAGATGT
>NZ_JADBUB010000065.1:0-10636 GCF_020245865.1 Microcystis sp. M169S2 | reverse complement strand
CGGTCCAGTAATTTTCTTATCTTGGACGGGATACCAGAGCAGATCTCCGGCAATAAAAACCTGAGGAGAATTAGCAAAGAGAATCTCAAGATTTTCTTTGATTTTAACGATCCATTCGTATTGTTCGGTATTATCGGCCATCGGTTTACCGTCACTATCGGGGTATTCAATATCTGGATCAATAGCTGGTGTAAAGGTCATAATTTCTGCTCTGAGGTTATTTGTCTGAAAATTAAATTCTAGCAGTGAGGTTATCTTTCCCCTCTAGTCCCAAAATAACATCGCCAATAAGGTTGCTCAAAATGTTTGTGTACTTTTGTTAAAAAGAAAAAGTTTTTTTGACAAAAAGAACAACTTATGCTAAGGGATAAATCTCTAACTTGACAAAAATTCCCCGCACTAGAAGCTGATCGAGGATAGCGATCGAGCGTTATAATCGAGCCATTACCCCGCGCTCCCGGTCGGGATGAGAAATCTATGATGACCGCTCTCTACGAAGAAGATTTTGTTCTCTGGACAGAAAAAACCGCCGAACTGTTAAAGCGAAAAGAGTTCGACCTGGTGGACTGGGAAAACCTGATCGAGGAAGTGGAGTGCATGGGAAAAAGCGAGAGACAGGCAATAACGAGTTTATTAACCGTTTTAATTGAACACTTGCTAAAACTATCCTATTGGGAATCGGAAAAAGAACGGAATGCCCGTCACTGGATAGTGGAGATCGCGGCTTTCCGATCGCAATTAGAACAAAAAATAGATAGTGCCACCCTCGTCAACCATGCCCGCGATTCTTGGGAAAAAGCCTATTTAACCGCTAGAAAATCCCTGATTAACGCCAGAATCGTCGATAAAAATGCGATTCCCCTAGAGTTTATATTCACTCTCGAACAGGTATTAGACGGGGACTGGTTCCCGATCGATATCGAACCTTTTTTGGAAACCCGTCCATAAATTGCAGTCATATCCCCGCAAAAAGATTAGGATTATCAGCGAATATAACCGAATATGAACGATATCGAGCAACTCCGCCGCCAACTCATCGAACGCTACCAACAATTATCGGCACTAGATCAGGTGATCGTCCGTTTTTTTTCCCTAATCTATGAACCGATCGCCCGCAGCACTTTTCTAGACTGTTTAAATCAAGCCCATTACCGCGACGAGAACAACCGGCGATTTAACGGCCAAACCCTGAAATCCCATTTAGATATCCTCCTAGAAGCGGAAGTAATCACCCAGGACAAAGGCTACGGGCCGCGCTGTCATCCCCTCCTCGTCGAGATTGCCAGCCGTGATAGCGTTAGTAAAGGAGAATTCAAGCGTTTTGCCGAGATTATCAAGGCAAAACTGGCGCAACCCCGGACTCGTTGGGATGAAAGCCTAGTTTTTCAGGGAAAAGAGCAATTAATCCGAGAAATCCGTCTGGCCATCTATAGTCAGGATTTCGACTCGATCGAACAACAAATCGCCGATTATCAGAAAACCAGCTATTCTTCCTCAAAAACCAGCCTAGAAGACCTTCTCATCCTCATCTACGATAACCCCTTCGATGGGGATTGGTTACGGACGCAACCGACCAAATTTCAAGCCCTAGCACTAAATAGCATTCTTGTCAAGGCTTTTGAAAAAATAACTCGCGCTGATGGAGCTTTTTCCCTCCTAGAAGAACTCTGTCAAGACCAGACCAGTGTTTCCGAAGGCCATTTGTGGCTCGAACAGGCAATCATCCGAGGACAAAGCGATAAAGTGCGTCGGTATCTCGATCGCCCCTTCCCGGAAAGCCAAGCAGCAGCAATCGGGGCGATACGGGGTTGGATTGCCTTTCTAGGCGGGGAAAACAGCAAAGCGATCCAAGAATACACCCTCGCCCTTAAAGCCCTAAAAAAAGCCAAAGGAAAACAAAAAATCTATTTTTCTTCGATTAGCGGCTTCTCCTTTATTTTCGCCCTCCTCAAAGAAGGAACCCCCGAACGTCTCGCCGAAGCCGCCAGCTATACCAGTTGGGTGACGCGTCAAAACGATCATCCTTTCCGCCCTATCTATGCCCGTCTGGAAAAAATCATCGCTGCCCGTCAGGGAGATATGCAGGCCAAAGACGCAATCATCGACGCGACGATCAATCCCTACCAAATGGGCCAGGGTCTAGAGACTCTTATCTATAGTATCTGTCTCTACTGGATGAGTAGCGACATCGCTAAAAAACATCTGCCCCGCCTACTCTTGCCCCTCTACAAAGATGCCAAGGCGGCCGGCTACCATTGGTTAGCCCTAGAAACCGGGGCCCTACTGTCCCGACTCGATCGAGTGCCGGAAGCGGAGGTGGTTATAAAATGGCATCTCTCTTCCCCCCTGGTGGATGCGATCGAACCCCAGGAAGCTTGGCAACTGTGCCTGAATGCCTTGACTAATCTGTGCGCGCCAACACCAACCCCGGGTAAATCTAACCCCGTCGTCCGCCTTGCTTGGTTTCTCTCTATCCATTCCGAGGATTATTTCCTGCAACCAAAAGAACAGAAACTCGACGCGCGGGGTAATTGGAGTCGCGGCCGTCCCGTCTCCCTTAAACGTCTGCGAAAAACTGGGGAAATTGACTATTTAACCCCGCAAGACCTGAAAATTTGCGCCCATATCTTCGTGGAATCCAGTTACTATGGCCAGAACGAGTATCACTTTGAGCGCCGGGCCATTATCGAACTGATCGGTCATCCCCTGGTGTTTTGGGAAGATTCCCCCAGAACGCGGGTAGAAATCGTCGCCGGGGAACCAGAATTGCGAGTAAGAAAGGAAAAATCGGGTAAATTAATCCTCTCTTTACTGCCCGATCTCAGCGATCACCAAGAAGTGCTGATTTGGAAAGAAACCCCCACTCGCATTAAGGTAATCGAAGTCAAGCCAGAACACCGAAGCATCGCCGACATTATCGGCAAAAGCAACCGCCTAGAAGTCCCCGACAAGGGCCGGGAAAAAGTCCTGGCCGCGATCAATTCCCTGTCCGGGATGGTGACAGTACATTCCGATATCGGCGGAGGAAAAGCAGCCCGGTCAGTGGCAGCCGATAGTCAACCCCGGATTCATCTCTTACCGGCCGGAGAGGGTTTAAAAGTGGCGGTTCTCAGCCGTCCTTTTGGGGCAGCTGGTCCCTATTTCCAGCCTGGAAAAGGGGGAGAAACAGTAATCGCCGAGATCGAGGGGGAACGGCTGCAAACAACTAGGGATCTGGCCCTAGAGAAAAAACTGGCCCAAACAGCGATCGATTCTTGTCCGATCCTGATCAGTTTTGAGGAAGAAAACGGGGAATGGCGGCTAGAAAATCCAGAGGATTGTCTAGATCTACTGCTAGAATTGCGGGAATTAAGCGATAGCGTCCTCGTGGAATGGCCAGAAGGAGAAAAATGGCGGGTGTCGCGTCAGCTTCGATTACAAGACCTACACCTAAATATCCACAGTCAACGGGATTGGTTTGCCGTCAGTGGGGAACTGCACCTAGAGGAGAAATCAGTCCTGAGTATGCAGGAGTTGATGAAATTGCTAGAGGGAGCGCCGGGGCGGTTTATTCCCCTCGGAGATGGTCAATTTCTGGCATTAACCGAGGCATTTCGGGAACGGTTACAGGAAATGCGCGCTTTCTCGGAAAAGTCCGGCGACGGTTTGCGGTTTCATCCCTTCGCTGCCCCGATTCTCTCGGAACTCACCGAGGAAGTGGGACAACTCAAGGCCGATAAACGTTGGCGCGATAATTTACAACGCTTTCAGGAGAGTCAGGATTTTACTCCAGAAGTCCCCTCAACTCTACAGGCAGAATTGCGCGACTATCAATTGGAAGGCTTTCGCTGGTTAGCTAGGCTGGCCCGGTGGGGGGCCGGGGCCTGTTTGGCCGATGATATGGGATTAGGGAAAACTTTACAAGCTCTGGCAGTGATCCTAACCCGCGCCTCCGAGGGACCGACTTTAGCGATCGCTCCTACTTCAGTATGTTTGAACTGGATTAGTGAGGCGGAAAGGTTCGCACCCACCTTAAATATCATCCAATTGGGAACAGGCGATCGGCAAGCACTACTCGATCGACTGCAACCTTTTGATCTGTTGGTCTGTAGCTATGGGTTATTACAGCAGGAAGAAGTGGCCACCATGTTGGCCGGGGTGGAATGGCGGACAATCGTTCTCGATGAGGCCCAAGCGATTAAGAATTTCTCCACCAAGCGATCGAAAGCAGCAATGAATCTGCGGGGGGATTTTAAACTAATCACCACAGGAACACCGATCGAGAATCATTTAGGGGAATTATGGAATCTTTTCCGTTTTATTAACCCCGGATTGTTGGGATCCTTGGAAAGTTTTGATCGCCGTTTCGCCACCCCGATCGAAAAATACGGCGATAAAACCGCCCGCGAACGGTTAAAAAAACTGGTGCGGCCTTTCCTTCTCCGGCGCACCAAAAACCAAGTTCTGGCGGAATTACCGCCGCGTACCGAGATTTTAGTCCCGATCGAGTTAAGCAGCGAGGAGAATGCGTTTTACGAGGCCTTACGGCGGCGTGCTTTGGAGAAATTAAGCGAGAGTGACAGCACCGCCGGAGCGAAACATCTCCAGGTACTGGCAGAGATCATGAAATTACGCCGGGCCTGCTGTCACCCGCAGTTAGTGGCTCCGGATTTGGATTTAGCCGGCTCGAAATTGTCCCGTTTCGGGGAAATTCTGGATGAGTTATTAGATAATCAGCATAAAGCGTTGGTATTTAGTCAATTTGTCGATCATTTAGCGATTATCCGCAGTTATCTCGATCAAAGACAGATAAAATATCAATACCTCGATGGTAGTACCCCAGCCAGCGATCGGCAGAAACAGGTGAAAGCGTTTCAAGCAGGGGAAGGGGACGTATTTTTAATTAGTTTAAAGGCCGGGGGGACAGGATTAAATCTCACCGCAGCCGATTATGTTATCCATCTTGATCCCTGGTGGAATCCCGCAGTGGAGGATCAGGCTTCCGATCGCGCTCACCGC
The DNA here is from genome assembly GCF_020245865.1 of Microcystis sp. M169S2. Classification (NCBI taxonomy): domain Bacteria; kingdom Bacillati; phylum Cyanobacteriota; class Cyanophyceae; order Chroococcales; family Microcystaceae; genus Microcystis; species Microcystis sp. M169S2. Next base: position 5,638 of record NZ_JADBUB010000065.1, on the reverse strand, counting down.
ATCGGCCAAAAACGTCCGGTGACGATTTATCGCTTAGTGGCCAAGGATACGATCGAGGAAAAAATTGTCGATCTGCACCACCATAAACGCGATCTTGCCGATAGTTTATTGGAGGGGACTGACGCAAGCGGCAAGTTATCCACTGACGAATTATTACGCTTAATGGCCGAGGGATAAAAATATCCCCGACGCGGTTTAAACTAACTTTTTGATAGCTGCTACTAACTGCTCGATTTCTGAGGGCAAAGTGAAATAATGAACACAGGCACGCACACAGAGGGGGTCGAGGAGAGTTCGCAGTAAAAACCCTTGTTTTTCTAGCTGTTGCACTAAATTTTGTGGGCTGATGGCCGAGTCAATTTGAAAGGAAACTAAACCGGATTCTGGCGGAGAATTTTTTAAACATTTCACCCCTTTAATTGTGTTTAATTCTCCCCAGAGATAAGCCGCTAATTGACAGATTTTTTCGTATCTTTGTCCCCCATCACCCCAGGCGTTATGTACCGCAATAGTTGCCCTTAAACCCTCAAATTGAGGATAGGCAGAAGTGGCCACTTCAAAGCGTCTAGCATCGGGTTTCCAACCGATAGGCTGTCCTTGCTTATCTGTTTCAATACCTCGCCAACCGATAAAAGTGGGCTGTAAACTAGGGAAAATTTCGGGACGAATATACAATCCTCCCACACCGGCCGGTCCACACCACCATTTATGACCTGTAAAAGCATAACAATCGGCGGCAGTGGCGCTTAAATCCAAGGGCAAACAACCCACGGATTGGGCAGCATCCACCACCACTAAAACGGGTTTTTCGGTGACAGAATTATCATGACAAAGCTGCGAGATTTCCTTGAGGGGTAAAACCTGTCCAGTATTCCAGAGAACATGACTGACCACCAAAACCCTAGTTTTGGGACGTAAATGAGCGGAAATCACTTCTATCGGGTTGCCGCCGTTTAAAGTTTCCCGAATAGGACAAGTGGAGATTTCCAGATGATAACGACGGGCAATTTCCCGAACCGTGGCGATAATTCCGGGGTGTTCACAATCGGTTAGTAAAATATGTTCCCCCGCTTGCCAATCAACCCCCCAGAGGGCGATATTACAGCCTACAGTGACATCCTCGGTGATAGAGATAGTGCTGGAGCTAATTCCCAACTCCTGAGCCATTTCTTGCCGTAGAAGTTCCGTTTTTTTGGTAATCCAATCGTTTACCCGTCCTGAAAAAGGCCCCTTTTGTTGGAGAAAATTATAGGCATCGATAATCGCTTCTAATCCCGCCTTGGGCAAGGTTCCCTGACCACCGAAATTAAAATAAACTTTATTGCTAAGTCCCCGAAATTCCTGTCTTTGTTCGGCTAAATCCGGTTTACTAACGGCGAAATCGAGGCTATTTTCGTCTAAATTCTGCATAAGCGAGGAGATGGGGGGTCAGTTATCAGTTATCAGTTATCAGTTATCAGTTAGAAGGTGTTGGGTTTTGGGGTTTTAGGGTTTTAGTTGAATTCCCCATTTCCCCACTTCCTGACTCCCAACGACCGACGGCTGAATTCTATCGACGGATTAAGTCGCAATTGTCACAATAGTATTAGAGTAGAGGAAACACACTTGGGAATGTTTCCTTTTTTTAAGTTTATTATTTTTTACTTTACTTCACTGGTCCAGGAAAGCTTAACTTTTCTCCTTGTATAGAATGCTACTGACCGATGATCTACTTCTAGACTACCAACGTTGTCAACGCCGTGGGTTTTTAAATCTCTACGGCAATAGCCAAGAAAAAGACCCTGAGCGAGATTTTTTGCTTAAATTGCGCCAAGAGAGTCAAAGTCACGTTAAAAAAGTCCTACAAGACTCCTATCCCGATTATTGTTCCCTGACTACTCCCACCAGCGATATTTTAGCCGCCGCTAGGGAAACGGAAGCTTTGATGGGTCAGGGGGTACCCTGTATTTATCACGGAGTCCTGTTACAATCCGGCTATCCCGTCTCTTTAACCGGTTCCCCCCATTTATTAATTAAACAGGCAGGAAAGTCGAAATTTGGCGATTGGATTTATTATCCCCTCAATATTCAACTCGGTCGCCGTCCTAAGCCTGAATATAAGATGCTGGCTACTTTTTACGCCTATTTATTGGCCGGTATGCAGGGAGTTTTTCCCAATTACGCAGAAATTGTCCTACGTCGTCATAATCGCTATCGGGTGGAATTGAATCTCTGGTTAACTAAACTAGAGGAAATAATCAAAAAGTTCGGTGAAATGGTGATTAATCACCAAGAACCAGAAGTTTTTATCTCGCGTCAGCGTTGCAGTTTATGTCATTGGTATAGTCACTGTTATGGTATCGCCCAAGCGAGTCAACATCTTTCTTTAGTCCCGGGGGTAACTCCCAGTCGTTACCAATTTTTACAGTCTTTGGGGGTTTCCACCATGGAATCCCTGGCGCTTACCTGTCCTACCCGTATGGGGGAGGGGATGGGGTTAGAGGTGGCTAATCAGTTACAATTACAGGCCCAAGCAATTATTGAAAATCGGGCCTTTCGCAAAAGCAACGGGAAAACTGCTTATTTGTCTCCCCTACCGAGGGACGAGATTGAATTTTATTTTGACATCGAAGCGGAACCAGAACAGAATTTAGATTATCTTTTGGGGATTTTACGGGTTGACCATCGAGTTAATACCCAGCAATTTTATCCCTTTTTGGCGGAAAAGCCGGAAGATGAAGGCAGGATTTGGCAGGAATTTTTAACCTTAGTCATGCAGGATTATCAAGCACCCATTTTTCACTTTTCTGAGTACGAAGTGGAAACAATTAAGCGATTGGGTTATCTTTATAAAACTCCTTCCTCTTTGATTAATCAGTTAGTTTCTCGCTGTTTTGATCTGCACTATCAGGTAGTTAACTCGGTAACTTTTCCCGTGGAAAGTTATTCTTTAAAATCCCTCGCTAACTGGATTGGCTTTCAATGGCGCGATCGAGGAGTAAGCGGGGATCAATGCGTTTGGTGGTATGACCAGTGGTTAAAAACAGGAGATCGGACTTTATTGGCGGCTATTTTGCGTTACAATGAGGATGATTGTCGCGCCACCTTTATACTAAAAGATTGGCTTGTAAACTTTTTAATTTGATTCTAAAGATTTATGACAAATAGGGGGGAATGTAACCGCTGCTACCCGTAGCCGTCAAGGGGAAATGATAGGCTATGGATGTGAAAACAGTCCCCTCACCCAATGGTGATCCCCATGTTCTCCCCACTCTTTCCCCTTCTACTCCTACTGCTTTCCTTCCTTAGTCTTCTCTGGTATCAAAAGACCGATAATGATATTTTTAAAGCTCTTGCCGTTAGTAGTTTGATTTTTGCAATTATTTGGGGCTTAGTTCTCGTTCATTGGTCAATTCACCTGCTGGGACTGCTGTTATTGTTAAAATTCAGATCCCCCGCTTTCAGTTTAGTGCGCGTGCCTAGATGGTGATGGTTTGACCCTAATCTTCTAACTGTCCGGTAGGTACTTCGATCGCCTGTACATCGATCGTACCGGGAGGGGTGAGAATAATAAACTTACCCCCTGCCACTTTTAACGGTTCACCACAGTTAGGACATTGGCATTCCGTGCGATTAAAACCCGTAAATTCGTAGCTACAGACGGGACAGCTATCTTCAACTAAATTGCGTCGCAACCACCAGCGAAAAATTCCCCAAGCAATGACGGGCGAAATGATTAGGAATGCCACGAGAATTAAAAACCCATTGACTAACCAACCTAGTCCGATCGAGCCTAACAACAATCCGACTAAAATTAAAGATAAGAAACAACCCAAACCAGAATCATTGACAGAATAGCTACGGAAAAAGTTGTTATTCACGGCTCAACCCTCGATTCATCAAAGCTGCAATTATCTTTAACCTAACACATTCCTAACACATTGCCACGATTAAATCTTCCTTTTTGCTCACCGGTTACTAGCTCTATTCTGCCTTGGGTTTAGTTTTGAGCGAGATTATCCGGAATAAACTACCTCAACCCGCTATGCTGAGGAGTGGTTCGTCTGCGGGCTTCAACTTGTTATAATAGTTACTCCCTATCCACCATATCTCTAAAAACCATGAGCGATCCTCGTCCGTCTCTAGTTGCCGCTGCCCGAAGATTTTATCAACTGGGTTGGATGCTTGGCACGGCAGGTAATTTGTCCGCTAAAGTTGATGATCATAGTTTTTGGATTACTGCCAGTGGTAAAAGTAAAGGTAAACTCACAGAAGAGGATTTTGTGCGCGTGGATCTGACGGGAAAAGTCAGAGAATTAGCTCATCGGGATAATCGTCCTTCGGCAGAAACTAGCATTCATCAGGTGATTTATCGTCTCTTTCCCCAAGCGCAAGCTTGTTATCATGTCCACTCGGTGGAAGCGAATTTAGTTTCCCGTTTTGCTCGCGAGGACAAGTTATCGTTACCTCCCTTAGAAATGTTGAAAGGTTTAGGTATTTGGGTAGAAAATCCCCGAGTATTTATGCCAGTTTTTGCTAACTATCTCGATGTGCCGAAAATTGCCGCAGAAATAGAGAGTAGATTATCAACTTTCCCCCCAGAAATTCCCGCTTTACTGATTTCTTACCATGGCGTGACGGTGTGGGGTGAGTCTCTAGAAACTACCGAGAATTATTTAGAGATAGTCGAGTATATTTTTCGCTATTTAGTGGCAGCCTATCAAGTAAAACCTTGGTAAACCTTCATTTAGACAAGGTAATAAAAGAAAGATGCCGATATTTTCCAAGGCGCCACCCAGATTCGAACTGGGGGTAAAGGTTTTGCAGACCTCTGCCTTACCACTTGGCGATGGCGCCGATCAAGCAGTATTTATCGTAGCATAACAGATGACAGTTTGCCAAGAGTGGAACCCAAGAGTCAAGCGATCGATCTATAATTTATGGAGCGGTTCTCTAATCTAGTGGGGGATTTTAGGCTTAAAAAAGCGATTATGATCGGAAATCAAAGATATTTACTAACTTTTATCGGTTTATTAGCTTTATCCTTGCCAGTACAGGCTAATAATGCCGTTTACCTTAGCCAAAGTTCTAATATTGCCACGACTTTCGACAGTTATCGTCAAGAATGTTTACAAAGAGCGCGTGGGGAGGGGTTAGCTGCTGATGTGGCAAAAGATCTATGCGACTGCACGATTAAAAAATTCCAAGCTCGTTACAATCTACAGCAATTCCGCGCCCTCGTGCAGAAGTCGAAAACTGATAAAGCTGCCGCTAGGACTTTATCCAGTGTGGGAGAAGCTTGTTTTGATGAGATTTTGTATGAATAGCAGTTATCAGTGATCAGTTATCAGTAAAAAGTTATCAGTTATTAGCTTTTTCTCTCCCTTCTTCCCGCTCCCTTCTCCCTTCTCCCCAATTCATAATTCATAATTCATAATTCCCCTTTCCCCTCTCCTAGGGTGTTGAAAACGCTTACAGACCTTTTTAACCGCAAACACGCACCCTACAAGCTGTATTAAGATTAAACTAATACAAGTATATCAGAGGCGGTAAGAGTGGGTTTAGAACTAAGAGTTGCAATTTGAATGGCTGCTAGTGTACCTGTCCCGTCCCCATCAAAGAATAGTCTTCCAGTGATTGTATTATAAATCAAGCGATT
>NZ_JADBUB010000064.1:0-33086 GCF_020245865.1 Microcystis sp. M169S2 | reverse complement strand
CTGATAACTGATAACTGATAACTGATAACTGATAACTGATAACTGATAACTGATAACTGATAACTGATAACTGATAACTGATAACTGATAACTGATAACTGATAACTGATAACTGATAACTGATAACTGATAACTGAATTAAGCAAACCCTATTTAGGGGACAAGCGTTCTTGTATTTTATTAATTGCCCAGCTTAAAATCGCCCCCGCAATTAAAATACTAATAGCAGGATTGAATAGGGGCAGCCAAAGACGCTGAAAAAGTTTAAATCCTAGGGGAATTCCCGTGGATTCACCAATAACAGCCACGGCAAACCAGAGAAAACCCGCTATCACTAAAAACACATCAAATATTAAGATTCTATTCAACCACTTGACAAATTGCTCTTTCATTGCATCAAAAACTTAGGTTATTTATACAGTTTATTCACGAAAAAGTATAGCACTGTCACCTTAATCCCAAGCTCTCCAGAGCCAAGCTAGTCCGGCAGTAATGATTAAAACTTTAGTTAACCAGTCTCCCCAGCGCACATATAAAGTTCTCGTATCCCGTCGATAAATTGTTTCGCTATGGATTTGATATTTATCCAAATCCGATAGCCAAAGCTGATTACCGTGGGGATCGACAAAAGCAGAATAACCCGTATTGGTGGCCCGGGCCATCCATCGATCGGTTTCGATCGCTCGCATGGTATCCTGAGCATGGTGTTGAGCGGGCATGGCGTGGTTATAATGGGCGTTATTAGAAGCAGTAATAATAAATTCGCCTCCCCTAGCAGTTTGACGGCGAAAATGTTCGGAAAAAGCCGATTCGTAACAAATGCCCACAATGGTCTTACCGAAAGGACTGTCAATAATTTGATCGGGATTTCCCGGGATTAAATGCGCTTGCAAGGGAGAAAGGCGATCAACAATTCCGCCCAAAATTTCCTGAAAAGGAACGTATTCGCCTAAAGGCACGAGAATTACTTTATCATACCGACTAATCACCTGTCCCTCGCCATCAATGGTCAAGAGACTATTGTTATAACCCTTGTCCACCTTGCCAAATGCACCCAACCAGATCGGCGTTTTTTTGGCTAAAATTGCCGAATAAATCGAGCTATTATTGACTAAGTTCTCCCAATAGTAGGGTAAGGCGGTTTCAGGAGTTAAGACGGCATCTACTCCTTGATCGGCGAGAATTTGATAACCAGAGGTGTAACCTTCGATCGCCTTTTGAAATCCTAGGGGCGAAAGTTTAATCGTGTTGGGAATATTGCCCTGAATTACGCCAATTTTTATCCCTAAATCCCTTGACTTTTCGATCGGTTTATGGTATGTGTCCCATCCCCAGAGATGCAGGCTAAAACAAATGAGGAGGGGTAAAGAGAGAAAAGCGAGATTTTGCCGCGATTGACGGATTAGGAGCAAGCTTTCGGCCATTAAACCGTTAACTGCCACAATTGCCGCCGTTACCGTCGTAAAACCCGATAATTTGCCCAATTGCAGAATCAATAAATTATGGGGACTTTGACTATAAGCAAGGGTAGTCCACCAGAGAGGGGATTGACTCCAGAGAGATTCTAACCCACACCAGAGAGCAGTGCCGACTAAAACCCGTAGGAGGGCATCCCGAAAGGATGACTGATTAACACTTTTGTTGACATAAAACATAACTAACGTCCAAGTTAGCACGATCGCCGTTCCCCAAAAAGTGATAAACAACCAACAAAACAGAGCAATTGACAAACTCGCTAACCAGGGGACACCCATCCACGTCATCGGGTGAATTCCCGTGATCCAGAATAAAGCCAGACCATGGTAGGCAAAACCCCAGCCAAAACCGTATAAAAGCTGTTTTTTTAGGGATTTTTCCGCTAATCTCACAACCATCCACAGGGGGACGAGAGAAATCCAAGCGAGTAACCACCAAGAAACTGGCGCTACTGTTAACCCCATCCCCACACCGGCCAAAATTGCCCAGAGAAAACGCACCATCTTTCACTCCAGTCAGGTTAAACTGGTCTGACCCACTAGATCTCAGAGTAGCTAGAGGGAAGACAAAAAACAAGAGACACACAGAAGTTTTGGCTACATCTACAATAGAGCAGTTAACGAGTAAAAAAAGCCCTTCCATGAGATGCTATGGCAAGCTATAGACTCAGACAAACAGGGAGATGGCAAATGTCACCCTCACCCTAAAAGCCTAAACTCGGACTGATTAAGTGATTGAATACATGGATAATTTTAACCCCAAAATAACGGCTCTGGCTCTTCTCTTGAATGTTGAGGAAAATCTCGAAGATATTTTCCGGAAAATAGCTAGTATGAGCGCTCATCAATTGCAAGCGCGGCACTGTTCAATACTGTTAAGCTCTCCACAGGAATTAAAGGGGGAAATTACCGATTATCTAGAAGTTTTTGCCCATTATGATGAGCTATCACCTTTAGCTGATCAAGAAATAATTAAACTTGATCAAGGTATTGCCGGCACTGTGGCAACTACAGGAAAACCTCTACTAATTAAGGATATCACTCGATCGCCATTTGCCAGTGCAGCCCCTTATTCCAAAAAATCAAATAATAATAGTTTTATAGCCGCACCGATTATCCTCAATCAGCAGATAATTGGAGTAATTAATCTCAGTTTTCCCCTAGACAAAAAACATTTTGAACTATTAGATTTAGAAATCTTGCAGTTATTCGCTCAACAGGCTGCCCAATCCCTGCAAATTTTTCATTTGCAAGGGATGTTAAAATCTCGTTTTGTGGCCATGGCAGTGACTAGAGAAATAGCAGAAATTCAGTCCGAACATTCGATAGCTGTCCATCCTTATCCCCCGAAATTAGCCAAAATTGTCGCTAAGGCTTTTTTTAAAGAATTAACTCAGGCTGGTTTTGGAACCCATCAAGTTATTGAGATTGCTAATGAGGTTTTGAATTTACTACAAAAGACTCTTAATAAACATAAAAATCGTCTGGAAGGAAAAGATTGAACCCTAGTCAAGGGTTAAAATCGACTCACTTGCCACTCCCGTGCTGTCCTAAGAAGTAATTGAGATAGTTAACAGCTTAATTTACTGATTGCCGCTGCCATCCTGTCTTCCTAATTCATAGACACCGGAGGCAACACAGGCGAGAATACCGACACTAATCGGCCAACTTTTTCCTAAACTAATCTCAATTAACCAATCGGAGAAACCGCCGAGAATGAGAAAGGGGATAATACTAAAGATAGAGGCATAAAAAGCATTTTGGGATTCTCTGGCGACGCGAGTTTTTTCAAACTCTTCTAGGGAAGTATAGAGGAAACGCTCGGCAAAATTAAACCAGCGATCAAAAATTTCTATAAACCAATTTCGTACCCCAGCTAACCCCAAATATAATGCTAAAGACCAGAGACAGCTACCAGCAATAAAGGCCGGGGAAATATTGATAGTGAAGGGCAGAAAGTCGATTACCATAAATGAGAGCCACAGAAGTGGTAAATTTGAGCGAACGGCTTGATCGATCTTAACAAGTCTTGACCCTTGCACCAAAAAGATGAAAATTCTTCAGATTGTTCCTTCGATTTCCCTTGTTTACGGTGGCCCTAGTCAAATGGTACTCGGTTTGTCAGCAGCCTTAGCACAACTGGGCCAAGAGGTGACTATTATTACCACCGATTCCAATGGTGACACGGGACAAGCACCCCTAGATGTGCCTTTGGGTGTCCCTGTTAGTCAAAATGGCTATCAAATCTATTATTTTCCCTGTTCTCCCTTTCGGCGCTATAAATTTTCCCTTGATCTGTTTACTTGGTTGGCTAATAGGGCAAAAGATTACGATATCGCCCATATTCATGCTTTATTCTCGCCGGTAAGCAGTATATCGGCTTCGATCGCTCGTTATCATCAACTGCCCTATATTCTCCGTCCCCTAGGCACCCTCGATCCGGCAGATTTGCAAAAAAAACGGCAACTTAAACAAATATATGCCAATTTTCTCGAAAAACCCAATTTAGCGGCGGCGGCGGCGGTTCATTTTACCAGTCAGCAGGAGTGTCAAACTGCCGAAAGATTTAATATAAAAACTAAGGATATTATCATCCCCCTAGGGGTAGATTTTTTTAACCCACAAGCTTTACCAGTAAAGGGTTTTGAGCTTCCCGAAAATAAACCGATCATTCTCTATATGTCCCGTCTTGATCCGAAAAAAGGTCTAGATTTATTGCTGCCCAGTTTAGAAAGGTTGTTAGAAAATGGTCTAGATTTTCATTTTGTCTTAGCAGGAAGCAATCCCCAGGACCGGGAGTACGAAAATCGGATTAAAAATCAGATCGAGCGGTCAATCTTGGGCAAAAATACGACAATTACCGGATTCGTGACCGGAGAAGTCAAAAATAGCCTCCTCGCTAGGGCCGATTTATTTGTTTTACCTTCCTACTATGAAAATTTTGGCATCGCGGTTGCCGAAGCTATGGCCGCCGGAATTCCTGTGGTGATCTCTGATCGAGTGGATCTGCATCCTGCGGTGGCAGCAGCGGCTGCGGGATGGGTGACAGCTTGTCAGCTTGAGGATTTAACTAATACTTTGGAAGCGGCTATCACTAATCCTGAAATTCGCCAACAACGGGGGAAAAATGCCAGGGATTTAGTCTTAAATCAATATAGTTGGTCAGCGATCGCTGAACAGATGCTAACTGTCTATCAAAATTTAGTCTGAGCTATCGATCGTCCCCTGCTCGATCGAAGTCACAGACGGATTAAGATTTAAGCCATCAGGATAATCAGCACTAAAAATGCCAGTAGGGTTAAACCTGATTGCAGAAAGACGGGGAGTGCAAAAGAATTCATAACAGTAGCTCACTTTTCTAGGGATGGCTCTATTCCCAATATACGCTTTCATCTCCGCTAATTCCTCATATTTCCCTCCCCAATGTCATCATCCCATCATTTATTCATCCCATAGGGAGCATTTTAATACAAATGTACAGAACTTGGTTACTCCCCACCCTGTTCACTTAAGTTTCAGCGTCGTGATTATAATTAGGGAATGATAGAAATTCTTAGGCAATAGGATCACATCAGTGTTGATAAATCATCTTTTCTTCGGCGCTTTTCTACCCCTTGATACTCTCCTGTCCACCCAGGGGATTATGGTTATGCTTCTGGCCGCTTATGCCTTAGCCATGTGGATGTTTCTAACTAGCGCCCCAAAAGTTCATACAATCATGGTGACAGATTTGGAGACAGCCCGACAATTTTATGAAGGACTTTTAAATTTACCCACCGCCGATGTCCCCCTCCATTACTATTACAATTATGAGCAGACGATGGGCAATAATATGATTGACCCATTTTATATGTCTAGTAATCCGGCTGTGACTACTGCCAACCCTTCTGTGGGAGATCAACCCCAGGGTTTATGGTATCAGTTAAAGAAAAATACCCAACTGCACATCGTTGCTGGTGCAACTGCGGGTTATAAGGATCGTCATCGTCACGTTTGCTTTGATCATGATTGTTTAGAACAAATTCTGATGCGGGTGGAATCACGACGCTTAAAGTATAAAGTTCGTCGCAATAAACCTTTAAATTTTTTGGTCAAAGATAATGCTGATCGCGTGATTGAAATGGCCGAAGTCTCAAATTAGTTAACGGTAATTTGATTGGGGGCAACCATAACGGTAAATAACTAAACTATGAATGCTCAACTGCTCACAATCGTTTTAATTTCTTTAGGGGTAGGCATTGGTTTGGCGATTCTACTCCTGATTTTAGTCAAGTTAAGACGCTGCAACCAACAGGTAAATAGTATTGTCGATCATCACTCTCTCATCGGTTTAATCGGAGTTGTTCAAATCCCCTTCGATAAAAATAGCAAGGGGAAAGTGCGAGTTAATGTCGGGGATAGTCTGATCGATATAGTAGCGATAACGGAAGGGGAAGAACAATTTAATGTCGGTGATCAAGCATTTATTCTCAGTTGCAGAGACAATAAGGTTTTAGTCATTCCGGAAAAGTATATCAGAGGCGATTTGTAATTTCTTCTAGACCAAAGGGTAACTAACTATGAATAGTCAAAATAATTCCTATCTCATCCAAATCAATCCCAACCAATACGACAACAATAACAATAACAGTGCTGGCAATTTATTATTGAATAGTGTTCCCATTGCTTTATTGATATTTCTGGGGGTCGGTGCGATTTGGTTTATCAATTCTTTTTTGTGTATTTGTAAACCCAATGAAGTGGTAATTCTGAGTGGGATGAAACGCAAATCAAAAGATAGACAGGATGCAGGTTATCGAGTAGTATCGGGGGGTCGGGCGATTCGTATTCCAATTTTAGAAACTGTTAAACGCATGGATGTCACCACAACCCCGATCAGAATTGAGATTAAAAATGCCTATTCTAAGGGCAATATTCCCCTGAATATAGTGGCCATTGCTAACGTGAAAGTTAGTTCTAAACCTGAAATAGTCGGCAATGCGATCGAACGATTTTTAGATCGAGATCGAGAAGAAATTATTCGCGTAGCTAAAGAAACTTTAGAAGGAAACTTGCGGGGTGTAGTCGCAACAATGACCCCCGAACAAGTGAACGAAGATCGCCTAAAATTTGCCGAAAGTATTACCAGTAACGTCAGTCAAGATCTGTTTAAACTCGGTTTAGAAATTGATACTCTCAAAATCCAAAATGTTGCCGATGACGTGGATTATCTTAACTCCCTCGGACGGGAAAGAATTGCTTTAGTCATGCGTGATGCTGAAATTGCCGAATCAAATGCCCTCAATGAAGCTGAACAAATAGTCGCGGAATGTGAGGAACAGGCAACCGTGGCTAAAACCCGCGATCAAATTATCATTTTAGAGCAAGAAAACGAGTTGAGAAAGTTAAAAGCAAAACTGGAACAACAGGCAAAATCGGAAGAAGAAATAACTATTGCTGCCGCTAAGGAAAAACGTGCTATAGTTGAGGAAAAATTGCAACAGGTTAGGGCAGAATTGGAAAGATTACGTCTCCAAGCAGATCAAGTTTTACCCGCAGAAGCGCAGCAGGAAGCTGAAACTTTCCGCGCTAGAGGAGAAGCGGCAATTTTTGAAGAAAATGCCAAAGCTGAAGCCTTGGTTAACGAATTATTTGCAGAAGTCTGGCAAAACACCGGCAGTGAAGCAGAAGCAATTTTCTTGATTCAACAGTTAGAAACTATCCTAGAGGAGGCGATTAAAATTCCTAGACGCTTACACCTCGATCGAGTTAATATCGTTGATAATGGTGATGGTAAATCCCTGGCTGCCCTGATCAAAGTCTATCCCGAAATCGTCAATCAATTCCTCGCCAGTGTCCATCAAACCCTCGGTATTGATGTAGTGGGAACTCTCACCAATAAAATTGAAAAATAGCAGTCAGAAAACCTACTAGACAGGTCTTCTAAAATAGATTGTTACCGAGATCGAGCAAGGTTAAAACCGCACTCGATCTCAACGATAAGAATCCCCGTCTTTTGCAAGCGGGGAAATGTCAACTCATCAATACTTGGGACTCTATCAATCGATTTTCCCAGTCGAAGCGGCATTAACTATAAACTTGCTAAAACCTCCTTAGCGGCGGCCAAAGTCCGTTCGATATCGGCCTCTGTGTGAGCTAAAGAAGTAAAACCAGCTTCAAACTGGGAAGGAGCTAGATAAACGCCTCTTTCCAACATTCCCCGGTGAAAACGACCAAATTTAGCCACATCGGCCTTTTTGGCATCTTCATAGTTATGCACGGGGTTGCCAGTGAAAAACATTCCGAACATGGCGCTAATATAACCTCCAGAAACGCTATGACCAGCATCTCTAGCCACTTTCAGCAGCCCTTCAGTTAAGGATTTGGTCACTTTATCGAGATATTGGTAGGTGCCGGGGCGCTGGAGTAACTCGAGGGTTTTAATTCCTGCTGTCATGGCCAAAGGGTTGCCGGATAAGGTTCCCGCTTGGTACATCGGGCCGGCCGGAGCCACCATCGCCATAATATCAGCCCGACCGCCGTAGGCCCCTACCGGCAGCCCACCGCCGATAACTTTGCCGAGGGTGGTTAAATCGGGGGTAATGCCGAATTTTTCCTGAGCGCCACCGTAGGCGATGCGGAATCCGGTCATTACCTCATCAAACATTAATAAGGCTCTGTATTCCTTGGTTAATTCCCGCAATCCTTCTAAAAAGCCGGCATCCGGCACGATAAAGCCAGCATTACCCACCACTGGCTCTAAAATCACCCCGGCGATAGAGTCGGGATTTTCGACAAAGAGGGCTTTTACCGCTTCCAGGTCATTATAGGGGGCAGTTAAAGTGTTGTTAGTGGTGGTTTTGGGAACCCCCGGCGAGTCGGGTAGTCCCAGGGTCGCTACACCAGAGCCAGCTTTAACCAGGAACATATCGGCGTGACCGTGGTAACAGCCCTCGAATTTGATGATTTTATCCCGGCCGGTAAAAGCCCGCATTAAGCGCAGGACGGACATACAGGCTTCGGTGCCGGAATTGACAAAACGCACCATTTCAATGCTGGGAACGGCATCAATCACCATTTCAGCGAGAATATTTTCCTGGACACAGGGAGCGCCGAAACTGGTTCCTTTGTCTAGGGCCTGGTGTAGGGCGGCAATCACTTCGGGATGGGCATGACCACAGATAGCCGGCCCCCAAGTTCCCACATAGTCGATGTATTCGTTACCGTCCACGTCGCGAATATAGGCCCCTTTGACGCTTTCAAAAACGATGGGTTGACCACCGACGGATTTAAAGGCCCGCACGGGGGAACTTACACCCCCCGGCATTAATTTTTGAGCGGCTGTAAAGATTTCTTTCGATTTTGTTGTTTGATACGAAGATGTGCTAACCAATCCTGTCTCCTTGTCTATTTGAGTCTATCGATTCCGGGGAATGCCCGGAGCTTTGTTTTGTTAACTTCCTGCTGCTTGTTCCATTTTAAAGATCACCAGCCTACATTTTACGCAATTTTTTCCCTAAGAAAGATGCTGGTCGGCTCAAGTCTCGCTATTGTTAACTTGTAGCTTGATCCTTAACAACTTATGTAATTGGGTGAGAAGGGGCGAAAATTTCACTTTTGACAATTTTTCCACAATCTTTTTAGAATTGCCAGAAAAACCTAGCAATGGGCGAATTTATTGCTATTGATAGATTTTAGACCGGAAAGAGCGATCGAAAAAAGCTCGGGTTTTCCACAGATTTTCCACAGGGGAATTCTTGCTATTATTTCTTAGCGTACAAAAAAACTATTCCTGCTATGAAATTTACCAGTAGTCAAAGCGAACTCAACAGCAATTTATCCCTAGTTAGTCGGGCCGTTGCCAGTCGTCCTACCCATCCGGTGTTGGGAAATGTTCTCTTTTGTGCCGATGAGGAAAAGGGCGAAATTAGCCTGACTGCTTTTGATTTGAGTTTAGGGATTCGCACCAGTTTTCGGGCCGAGGTGGTGGAAGGGGGCAAGATTACCCTGCCGGCAAAATTACTTAACGATATTGTCTCTCGTTTGGGAGAGGGGGAAATCACTATCTCTGTGGAAGAAAACGAGAATGATGAGGAGCATAGTCTCGCTTTCCTGAAAACTGCCTCGGCACAGTTCCAAATTCGCGGCATGAAGGCCGATGAGTTCCCAGAATTGCCCACGGTGGCCGATGGAGAAATTGTTAATTTACCTATAGTTGCCTTGACAGAGGGACTAAAAGGTGCATTGTTTGCCGCTAGTGGCGATGAAACTAAACAGGTGTTGACGGGGGTGCATTTAACTAAAACCGTCGATTGTCTAGAATTTGCCGCTACAGACGGTCATCGTTTAGCGGTGGTACAAACTCCCCTAGAGGAGGTGGAAAGTGCCTCTGGTGGCTTTAATGTCACCATTCCGGCCCGGGCCCTGCGAGAATTGGAAAGAATGATGGCAACAAAACAAAATATCGAGACTATTACTCTGCATGTGGATGATTCTCAAGTCATCTTTGAAATGGGGGAACAGAGGTTAACCAGTCGTAAGTTAGAAGGGGCCTATCCCACTTATAATCAGTTAATTCCTAAATCCTTCGAGCGTTCTTTGGTTTTAGACCGCAAACAGTTAATCCGTTGTTTGGAATTAGTGGCGGTTTTATCGGACCAAAAGAATAATTTAGTCAAGTTTAGTCTCGATAGCGAAAATGACCGTTTATCCCTAGCGGTGGAATCTCCTGATTTAGGTAGTGCCAAAGAGTCCATGGCGGCGGAAATTCAGGGAGAAAGTGGCGATATTGCCTTTAATGTTAAATATTTAATGGACGGTTTGAAGGCTTTACCCAATAATGATATCCAAATGCAGTTAAATGCTAGTACCCAACCGGTTATTTTTACCCCCTTGGGAGGTTTAAAGATGACCTATTTGGTGATGCCGGTACAAATTCGTCAGTAGTTCTGACTTAATCGAGACCGTGGGATCTGTTTTTAACCTATCCCATTTTTGAGCCTGTTAACTCAATCCTATTTTCTCGCCAAAGGATTGGGTTTATTCTCTCTATTTTGGCGATATACTGTTGATCATTGAACAACTTCACGGATTGAATTGATATGTTATTATCTACTCCTGAAACAATTCAGCATATTCTTTGGCAAGGGCCACTAGAATTGGACAACGAACAAATTGCGGAAGAAAATTTTAGATTTATGTCACCTCTTGCGGAAGAAAATTTTAGATTTATCTCACCTCCCTCACGGCCCAGCTATGCACCAACTGTTAGCATCGGACAACCAGAAGTTTGGCCATTAGCTGAACTTTATTCTGGTGCAATTCCCTCTTGGTTAGAGGTAAAACAGAATGAGGCACAGTTTTTTTTAGTCCGTTTTGCCTGTTCTCTTCGTAATAGTGGAGAAGATAAATTTCAAATTACTCAAGCTAAATTTTCTGTTGATTTACTGCCCGATAATCAACAAAACCGGGCTATTGCTTTTGATCTATATCCGTTGGAAATCAATCAGGAAATCAAGCGTAACTGTAAAGTTAGTCTGTCCCCCAATATTAAGTTTAAGGAAGCTCAGGCAAGTTTAGGAGGAACAGATTTTGCCCTAGAATACACC
This sequence comes from Microcystis sp. M169S2, assembly GCF_020245865.1. Taxonomy (NCBI): domain Bacteria; kingdom Bacillati; phylum Cyanobacteriota; class Cyanophyceae; order Chroococcales; family Microcystaceae; genus Microcystis; species Microcystis sp. M169S2. The sequence continues at coordinate 22,024 of NZ_JADBUB010000064.1, read as the reverse complement.
GAATTACAACCAACAATTATAGCCACAGGAGTTGGGGAATATAAGGCTGATTGGGAATATCGAAAAGCACAGGGAAAAGGAGTTCAAGGAAGTAAATTTATGCACATGATTGTCAAAGTCCCTAATAATATGCAATTGGTGAGGACTAAGTTAAATTTAACTGCCCGCTTGGAACAAAATGGTAATCCCTTGGTTAAATGGCTTTTTAAAACTGACATTAAAAAAGTGCCAAGCGATTGCTTAATAGTCAATTTAGTTAGCTAATATTTACTCAATTCCCACATCAATAAATGCTTGAGAAATAGCATCTAATTGAACCTCTATGTGAGGAGAGGGTGCTAGTAATAGTTGGGCTTCTTCTTCAAATACTCTACGACTATCGAGGAAGTTGTTGAGCGCAGAAATAGATTTCAGAACTTGACGGAATAGCTTAAGAGCAAATTCGCCATTAAAAAGAGGCTGTCCATCGATGACAGTGTTATGAATTGTCATCAATCGATAAAAAGCATGACTATGAATCAAGGAAAGTTCGTGTTCGTGATAATTATTATTGCCCGTAGTCCAGTTATCTATTTGTATTTGTTCATAGAAAGACTCTGCACCGTTAGATGTTAAAGAAAGTAATTTATCTAATTGTCTCTGGGATACGGTTCCTTCTTGAAAGTTTTCTCCCACATCCCACAGCCAATTATGAGGATTATTCCGATAACAACCATCATCCCTATGATAGTTACGCACTAAAACCGCAAATATATCACAAAAAGATTCTTCAAGTGCTTTTTTTTCTGTAAACTCATTATCTCCTTCCTCAATTTGCTGAATTAAACCATGACAAAATTCATGCGCTACTACTGTGATATCGGTTCCATAGGAAAGGTTTCTACCATTAATTTCTCTTTGTCCAAATAAAGCCCGTCTAGTTTTACGTCCCCATGCAGCAGGCTCATAGGAACCATTTATTCTGCCAACATTAATGATAGCTTCATATCTATCTAGTTTTAGTGGTTTTTTGAAGTTACGCTTGATAAACTTGGCAACGGTTTCAACATTATCGCGAGCTTGTTGGCAAAAATCTTGACAAATACCATCGACTAATGAGTGGTAAGTGAGAATGATATCAGAGGAATAATCTTTATATCTTAAATTATAAGTTCGTGAAAGCCCGCAGCGATGAACAAAGAAAAGATAACTCGATAGAAAACAATAGTTACCATTAGATGGTGCGCTATGGCATTCTGTGCAGACCATAAGTTTTTGCCCCCGATAAATTCATAAGTTTCAGTCAGTGGTTAAGTAATTAATCTTGTTAGAAAGTCGCCCAATGTGTCAAGATGGTAAAATTTCCAGAATTTAGGCAAAGCAAAGCCACAAAAAATGGATAAAATACCCATGTAAGTAGCTGATTATAATTAAATTGAAGATGGATTTTGGGTTCGATTCCCCCTTAATCTACCCTTAATAAGGGTGGTGTCGATCCCCCCTTAATCCCCCCTTGATAAGGGTGGTGTCTGAAAGTTTTTAACACCTACCTACTTATTTCCTGTTAAAAAGTGAGTTATATTTGAATAATGCAAAAAAAGTTTACCAAAACCAGCCCAATAGTTAGGGATATTTTGGTAAATATCTCCAAACGATAGACAGTTTGGCAGTAGGTTATGGACAGAACCCTTTTAGCAGAAGGTTCTCAAATTTGAGAGTTCGAGGATTATCTCACCTGTGTGGGCATCTATCATATAATCAGTTAATTCCAGTGATGTTCCAACAGATTTTCCGCCACTGGTTGGAGCCATAACTTTAATGTTCGTAACATAAACAAGTCTCCATTCACCTAGCTTGTGACTGGAGCCATTAGAAAAGTGTTTGAAATAATAGTAAAGCTGGGGATTAATATCACAATGCTCTAGGGCTTCTGGGGAAATAGGCTCACCCTTCTTAAGACAATATTTGTAGATCGAATCTTTTAAATCTTCTTCAGGAACTTTCGGATTTTTGTCAGGAAATCCTTTTTTTACAGCTTCATCTTGAGCAACTTCAGACGAGTTTGCAAACAAAAATTTATTGTCTTCGTCTAAATCAACAATGATCGAGGAGCCGTATAAAGGGATACCTTGATATCGGAGGCGATATTTGAATTTGGATGCTTGAGTAAATTTCGATTGATACTTATCTACAAGTTCAAATTCAACCAGCAAACCCGTGGACAATCGGACTTGCTGAGTGTTCCTCGGCTCGGGTTTGGGCTGAAGGCTTTTGGGCTGAGAGCCAGTGAAGCTGCGAAGCTCCTCTCCTGCGCCACCGGGCGAGTCTGAGCCGGACAACTTAATGGCTATATCTTCTAATTCAGTTGTTTTTTTCTTTTCTAACTGTTTTGGCATTTTACAATCACTGCAAAGGTGTTACAAAGTGTTACAAAAACGGTATAAAACATATCACGTCGTCCAACTATGTTCTCAAAAAACCGAACAATGGTCAAGATGTACATACTCTTCATGTATTAGCGTAGAAAATGCACATATAAAAAGCCGCCCTTACCAGTTCAGTGATGGATACCCTATCGGTCTCTTCCGTCATCAGCAACCTCTTTCCTACAATCATCTACAGGGTTGCACTACAAAGGCTAACAAACCAATTACCGATAATTTTAACAAGGTTTACAAAAATTAATGCAGATTTTTTATGCACATCCCCCAGATTAGCCTGTATTATATGAACATAACTATTGATCAAAACGGGCATCTATGGCTAAATCATCAGAGTAACATCTAAACCTATGAGCGATCTGGACACAGAAAATCAAAGACAAAGCGATGAAGACCGACAAAGAGATGCTGCGGTGTATTTGCATCTCCTCAACAATTTGACCGATTTGGACATTAGTGAGGATAGTCCCAAACCGAATGAGTACAAAATAGCCAAACAATGGGGACAAAATCGCATTTTTGTCCGGCGAGTGCTGCGTTCGGTGATGGGAGAGCGTTACCAAGAAAAGGAACGCGAGGAGCGGGTACCCAGTTTAAGCTTGGGGAAATTAGTTACTATTCTTAGCTCACTGGAGGCTTATTGGCAAGGAGAGTCAGCCAAAAATAAGGATAGCTTAGCCCAAAAAATGATCACTAAGTTTACCCAACAAGAAAAAGAACGAGTTCTCAAAAAATATGCACAGTTATCTCTGGATGAAAGGGATAAATTGAAATTACTTGTTCATCCCGAAGCTGGTTTACTTGAGCAGTTAAAAGAGATCATTACCGATGAAATACAGCAGGATTCCCTAGACGTTGTTAGCTTTTATAAACAGTCCATTAATCTATACAGTTCCCAAAAACAACAACACAGTTACCTAAAATCTCTTGATCGAAATGATAATCAAAATCTAGATGAATCTTTAAAGCTAGTTAATCAGATTATAGAGTATATTCAACCCCGATTAAAAAAATATTATCAGCATTTATCAACAGACTCGGAGCAGGAAATTATCAAGGATTTGGTTGATAAGATTTTAAGAGAAGTGAGCCGGACAGAATTTCAAGCTGGACTCAGACAAATTAAAACTGTTGTCGGGCAATGTCCAGATTTTGTTCAGAATAATTTAACTAGCGATTCCATATCCAATCTCTTTTTGGAAAGCCTGAGCAATTCAATTATCAAAAATAATTTATTAGGGGACAAATTTCCCGTTTATATCGACTATTTAGAAATTGAGAAAGTCAAACCTCTGCCCCTAAAATTATACCGAGGCAAAACAGGTTTAATCAATACCGATTTTCTCGATGATCCTGAAGACGAAAATGAGTATTATGCTCAAGGATTAGAAAAACAGATAGCTTATAGGGTGCGAGTGTATTTTTATGTCTATCCCCCAGAGAACTGGAAACCAAAACCAACCTTAGAAGAAAAAGAAATCAGCCAATTTTTCAAGCAAGAAGAATCAAACAGTCGATTAGAATTTTGTGAAGAAGTGGTAGGTGTGGGCAGTCCTATCGCTCATATCACCACCGCAATTAATCGATTTTTGTTTGAGGGGATAGATATTTTGAAAAAGCAAGGCTATCTGCCTGTCACCCAAAAAATAGTCAGTGAAGATAAAGTGATTGGCAATACAAGAAATAGTGCTGTTTGGTCTTATTCTCTGGTTAAGTTATGCAAACAGGAAGATGTGGAAAAATCTCTAGAAGGTGAAATTAATTATAATCAAATTGTCGCCGATCAAGAATTAGCAACAGGAGAATTTTATGGATTCGATCTTCTAGAATCTGCCGCTAAGTCTGCCCTTCACGCTCGACTGAGAGCCATTGAAAAAACGGCAATTGATTCTCAGCAATATCTACAACAACTTTGTCAGAGAATTGAGGAAAAATATATACTAGAAAAAGCAGAAAAATGGATAAAATTTTACCCTTTCTCTCTCAGGGCTATGCAAGATTATTTAGAAAAAAAGCTGTTTAAGGATAAATATCGCAATTGGGATGAGAGAAATTTCAAGGAAGTTAATAATAATCAAGCTTGGAGTAGGGTGGCCTATGAAGCACATTTGGCAATTATTCAGGTATATCTTCAAGAGGGTCTCTATCGTATTGCCCAAAAATATCTTGAGGTTATTAAACCCCATATCAAAGATGGACGACTAGACGATAAACTATTAGTTAGTCTCTACCATATCTGTCTATTTGATTATCATTTTTATACAGACCTTGAAGATGAGGAACGTGACCATCAAGAAAGGGGTTCTGCAATTCGTAAAGCTGAAGAATGTTTGAACACTGCTGAAGAATATTTGCAGAAATATTTGAAAGAATACGCAATCATTGGTGAATACTCTCAAACTAATGCTCATCCTTTTTTCTATTATCTATCTCGTATCTATTCTCACCGCGCCAAAATTTATATCTTTTTCCCTTACATTGCTCAATTACCCAATCCCAAAACTCATTTATTAATTGAACCTCTTCGTCTCTTAGAAAAAGCTCGTATTTATGCGGCTAGAGACGGTGATGCTAATTACTATGCTTACTGGACAGTGTATCAAATTTGGTCTTATTTAATCACTGCTTATGTCGGAGACACCAAGCTATTAAAGGGAAAATTTAGCCGCCAAAATTGTCTAGAATGGGCCGAACGTTTAATTAAAAATGCTCTTGATTGTTATGGAGAGCGAGGCAGAAAATCTTATCAACAGATAAAAAATTATAGTGGTAAACAGAAAACAGAGGTTAGTGGATTAAAACCGTATTCGACTATTATATTTTATGAGCAATACAATGATATTTATGTGCAAACTATCCCCCCAATTATTGAAATCGGAAAGGGCAGCAGCCACTTAGACGAGTTTTATCAAGAAATACTTAAATCTAGTCAATCTCAAGAAAAAATTATACAGCTACCTATGTCAGCATTAACTTACCTTGACTCAAATTCAGATAATAAAGTTTATTTATTTGGTATTCACGCTAGTCTTCTTTTATTTGGGTTGGGACTGGTGGAACTTTGTAAAGATAATCAGGAAGAAGGATTAGAAGAACGTATTCGTATGGCGATGAAAAGGTTTACTTTAGGAGCGGCAATTGCATCTGAGGGAACAGTGGATGAAAAAAGAGGAGAAAAAACCTATCTTCAGCGAATATTTACCGAGCAAAAGCCAAATAAAGATCAAAAAATGCCCGAAGATTTTCAAATTAGAGGCTTATATCCTCACCGGTTAACTCAGTTTACCGCTAAAGGGAAAATTTTTGCAGCAACCTGTCGAGTAATTCTCTTTTTGTATAACTACGAAAAATATAGTAGCTATTGGCCAGAGGTCGCCTATCTTTTGAATGATTTACACGATGCTCAAACTATTATAAGATCGAATAATCCTGATTATTCTTTGGGACAAAATCGCTATAGTGGTCATCTAGAACGACAATTTAAAGGGGTTAAAAGTTACTTGGAAAGTCAGAAAAATTCTGGCAAATCAGGTTCTTTAGAGGAAATTAGAAACAGAATTGTCACTGATATATTCAAAATACTTCGCGGCGACAAAGTGTAAGCTGCCCACCCACTTAAATTACTTGTTGAGATGAGGCACTCTTGCAACAGTAAAGGGATTGGGGGAGATTCAGCCAATCTAAGGATAGGGGGGTGAAAATGCGTCTTAGCTTAAAACCCCAGACCCTGCACCCTAACCCCACCAACAAACTTTTTCAGCAGACCCTAATTAATACCAATCATCCATCGACCGGAAAATTGAGGCATCGGGGAACACAGTGGGATTACCACTAGCGTCGATTTTTTGCCGTAATTCTCGCAGTTGTTGATTGCCGATGAGAAAATCACTTTCTACTAATTGATAGGGCAGTACATTATTATTTAAAGCATACACTGCCGTGATGCCAGCAGCTACCCCAGAGGACCACTCGAAGGAATGGACACGATAGGCGGCCGCGGCAATATGACTGAGAGCGATACTTTTACCCGCTATCAGTAAATTATCGATTTTTTGGGGAATTATAGCCCTTAAAGGGATCTCGAAGGGGTAAGCTTGGCCCTGTCCCTGTCTTTCTCCTGCTTTTTCTGTATTACCCGGTTTTTCGGGGGGATGTTCCGTCATGCAGGGATGAAAATCAATCGCATAGTGACCGATACCGACGGAATCGGGGTAAATAGTCGATCGCTTGCGTTTAACGGCCTGATCGGGGGATAATGTGCCATCAAGTACGTAAAATCCCTCTAATCCTGCCAAGGTGGCAATTAAGCGCCGATATTCTGCCGGGGAAAGATTTTGACGATAGAAATCGCTTTGAAAATTTTGTCGGGAAATATCGATTTCTGTGACGGTAAAACCAGTGGGGAAAGTCAGGGAAGGACGACCGATAATCCGTCTTGCTTCCCGAATATAGGGATATTTTGACAAACCGTGGGCAGTTCCCATGGGAGAATCAAAACCGGAGAGATAACGGTTATTCAAATGGGGAACTTTTACCCCGTCCCCTAACTGGGAATCGGTGGTTCCTTCTACTAACCAATAATAGTAGGAAATGGCGTGTTCTTCGCCCCTGGCGAGGGTTTCTGTGCGTAATCCTCCCATCCATCCCCCCGGAGATAACTGTCCTAACTCTTGCAACTGTTCACGGGTGTAGATAAAGTTATCCTTTGCAGTCCCCGGACGGTAATCATTTCCCCAGGTCCAATTCTGCATGGAGATATCCCCCGGGACGGGTTCGGTAAAAGTAATTCCCCCAAAGGTTTTCTCTTTACCCAGTTGCGGACTCCAAATACGACGATAGGTGAAAACTAGGTCAAAATCGGCTAATCGCGGCAATTCATAGCTAAAATAGGGGGCATAGCGTTCATAATAAACGGGTTTCTCGTGGGTTTGTGGTTTTTCTGTTTCCTCCATGGCGAAGGTATAGGTAAAGCCTTGGGTACAGTAGGGGTCGCCAGTGACGCTAGAGGAAGAAGGTTCGAGATAACTGCGCTTATCGACCCCTAAACGATAGGGAATATCTGATAATCCGATGATTTCCCCGGTTTCGGTCGCTTCAATCACATACCAATCTGCTAATTGATTCGGTTGGGGGGATTTGGGGACAAAACGGAGGATTTTTTTATCAAAACGGGGAGAATTTTCGTAGCGATAGATATCCTCCATTTTTTGCGATAAAAACTCGGTATTTAGGGGAGGAGTACCTTTTGCGGGACTATGTTGAATGGCAATTACACTGGTAATCTGTTGACCGGTGCCGCGATTGGGTAAAGTTTCAATATTTAATTCTTTGACTACCGTGGTGGGAAACCATTTCAGGGTTCCTTTGCCTTTTTTTGCAGCGTCTTCTAACTGTTGAAATAATAATTTATGTCCATCAAAAGGGAAAAAACAAGACCCACTTACCCAACATTCCCCGGGGTTTTGTTTGTCGTAATGTTTTCTAATTCTTTCCCTAAATTCTAGATAACCTTTCGGGAAAAATAATTTTTCTCTTTGTGTGCGTCTTTCATCTAATGCGGAGGTTCCCTGAGAAGATATCTGTCCCCCCACCCAGTCGGTAATCTCGGTTAAACAGACGGTTTTTCCTAATAATAAGGCTTCGTAGGCCGCACCGGCACCGGCTAAACCACCACCCACCACCAGAATATCACAGCCGACGCTTTGATCCGGTTCTCGTGGGGGGGCTGCTAGGGTAAGGGGAGTGAAAGCTTGTAGGAGAAATAATCCCAGAGAGAGGGATTTAAGAGGAGTAAAGTGATGATTGAAAATTTTAGGGGACATTATTGACAAATATCAATGTTGTGGCTGAGAGTTTCCTCTTTCTTTGAAGAAGTAGCCAGGGCATCTGTTCCTGAAATCCTGATTGTTTTTTTTGGGCGATATTGAGAACTTTGTAGCTTGATGCTGGCTTTTGAGAGATTATACACCTTCAAGCTGACAATCGATCGCTTTTCTGGAAATGTCTTGACAAAATAGAGATATCCTGATTCGGTGTCATTCCCTTTGTTATTCCCTGTAATCCTTCCTAGGTTAAATGCAAAACAAACCTGGGTAAGACATCTTCCCCAGATAAAGTAGCAGGTAAATTAATAATTTCCACATCGCTATTTAGTCGGTAGATTTCCACCTGCTGCTGTTGAGGATTAATCAACCAACCCAAACGTAAACCACTGGCTAAATATTCGCGCATCTTTTCGCGTAAAGAGGTTAAGGAATCAGTACGAGAACGTAATTCAATCACAAAATCTGGGCATAAAGGTGGGAACTTTTCTCGCTCTTCTGCGCTCAAAGCTTCCCATCTCTCCCGTTTTATCCAAGCAACATCAGGAGAACGATATCCTCCCTTTGGTAAACGAAAAATTGTCGAAGAACTAAAGACCTCACCAAGTTGAGTTTGCTCGTTCCATACCCCAACTTTAACAATCAAATTAGCTTCCTGTTTACCAGTATTTCCACCCACGGGAGGCATAATTAACAATTCTCCTTTTTGATTACGTTCTAAATTCCATGTTTGATTAGCCTGACAGAGATGATAAAATTGTTCATCGGTCAGATTAACTGTCTCTAGATTTAACACTACAGTTTCCATAATCACTTCTCCTTTTTGCTACTTTATAAGAATGGCTATATCGGTGATTCATCTCAACCTATTTACCTAATTGACTCTCTAAAAATTCTCGCCAAGCGGGATTAGTAGTGTCTAGGGAAATTAGATAGGGTTGTTCTTTTTCATGAAAAGGTTCTGTTTTTTCAATTTGGGCATTTAAAACCTCGATAGTAGCATCAGAAATATCGCCTTTTCTAGCGGCAATCCGTTGTTTTAAAACTTCTATAGGTGCGTGACAATGGACAATATGAAAAGGAATCTGTAAATTTTGGGCATAGGTTAATAAGGGTTCTCGCCAAGCAAATTTATCGTAGCGTGCATCGAGAATAACTGGATAACCTAAAGTTATTAAAATTCGGGCTAATTCCGCTAGTCTAGCGAAGGTTTTTTGACTCATTTCGAGACTATATATATCTAGACTTCCTGTTTGATTTAAGTCAATTCCAGCCAAATGTTTGCGAACTGCATCGGAACGAATCTGAATAGCATTAAGATTTTTAGCAATTACTTTCCCTATGGTACTCTTACCCGATGCAGAAAATCCCGACATCAGAATTAATCTCGGTTTCTGCGGTTGGGTGTACTGCCAAGCTAATTGATAATAATCCTGTGCATTGGCTTTAATTTTCTCAGAAAAACTGTCACCATCAAGCAGAAAACTATTGACTTTTGCCCTCACATACGCTTGTCTAGTCAGGTAGAGAGGCAAGACTTTTAAACCCTCCCAGTCGGCGGTTTGTTCTAGATAAGTATTGACAAATAAATTAGCGAAATCTTCTCTCCCCCTAGCGGTTAAATCCATCGCTGTAAAAGCAATATCATACATGACATCAACGAAGCGAAAAGATTCATTAAATTCTATGCGATCAAATAATTGTATTTCTCCCTGCCACTGACAGATATTATTTAAATGTAAGTCGCCGTGACATTCGCGAATCATCCCTTTTATTTGTCTTTCCTCTAACCAATCTCGGTGTTCTGCGAAGAATTTATCTGTATAAGCTTTCGTTTCATCGTATTGTTTTTGGGTTTGGACAAAATTAATATATTTCTCGGTTTGTTGGTAGTTTTCATCAAAAGCTTGTTTAACAATTTCCAAATTGCCAAACTGAGTAATATAGGAATTAGTCACAGCTTGCCGATGAAATTGCGCCACTTTTTCAGCCAAAGACTCGATCGCTTTTTCCGTTAGTTCTCCCCGTTCAAAAATTTTACTCAGTAAACATTCTTGGGGAAACTGATTCATTTTTAAAATGTATTCTATCACTTTTCCTTTGCCATTTAAACTTATGCTACCCTGTTCTTCATTAATTGACAAAACTTCCAGATAGATATTAGCGGCAACTTTTTTATTTAACTCTAGTTCCTGTTCTAGATAATATTTTCTCTTTTCTAAAGTGGAGAAATCCAAAAAATTATAATTAACTGGTTTCTTGACTTTATAGGCATAATCTCCTGTCAAGAATACAATTGAAGCATGGGTTTGGATAATTTCAACGGGAATTTTGACAGAATGAGAATAAAAGTCGGGATTTTTTAATTCTTCGATTAATCGGTTGCTATCCATAGGGAGAATTCCTCCGGGGTACATCTCATTTTTGTAAATCTACTAAGTTGGGATTTTTAAAGGGAACCCCTCGGTTAAAATTGGGCGTTATTTCTGATTTTATCACTCAATCTTTGACTCTTGGGGGATTCTACCCCCCAAACCCCGTTGGTGAGGACAGGACTGTGAGTACAGGTCGCGCAGTTTCAGATGTCCGTGCAGGAAGTACCTCTTCCAAACGCTGGAAAGCATTAGCTTGACAAGTGGGATCCTGACACTGGGGCATACATTTGTACCAGTTCAAGGATGACTGATAAGTAGTCGTGCAAAATTAATTTCCTAGTCGAGACTCCGAGACTCCGAGACTCCGAGACAGCTATCAGGGATCAGATTTGAGTTTTTAGTTCACTGTTTACTGATCACAGCAAAAAGCGTTCAACTGACGGCTTAGATGTGTAATTAATTTTGCTTAGGTACTTAATTGCTGATTGTCGGTAAACTGTTGACTATCTAAATTACTCGTTAAGACTGCATGGGAGCGGGGTCAGCTTTAAGCGAAGGAATTAGGGGTACAGTTAGCTGGAGATAATTTTGGCACCGGCTATTCCTACTTAAGTTATATGGCTCTCTTATTCTTTGTGTGATAGGTTTAACTTAATATAGAAGCGATCAATCTTTGTGTCCTTTGTGTCTTTGTGGTTCGTTCCAGTCGCTCACTAGCAGGACTGTGTCTTAGAATATATTTTACCCACCAAACCCAAGAGAGCCGTTATAATTATAAGTCCCCCCCCAACAGTGTGAAGAGCGATCGAACCCTTATCCAATATTTACCATCAAAAAGCAAGCATTTAGCCATGTTATCGACTATGATCGGCCTAGGGCAGAATTTGAAGAAGTACAAGGATTTTGGTTGACTCAGGCCTTGAAACCAGAAGATGTGACACAATTACTGTTAAGTAACTGTCCTGAATCACACCCAAAACTTTATTGAGAAAATAAATTAACTTAAAGACGAATAAGCCATAGCTTTTGAGAGAACAAATTAACTTATATTTTTAGTTTTGTCGAGGTGCCGAAAAAATGATTAATGGTTCATCCAATTCCCGTTATCTCCTGATTGTGGAAGATCCTCAGGGTAGAAAAACAATTACCCTAGAGGACATGAAATATTCTCTGGGTCGTAAGTCCGATAATCAAATTGTTCTTCGCTCCAAACATGCGTCTCGCTATCATGCGACTTTAATTAAAAAGAGTATTGATCGCCAGAATTTTTCCTATTGGATTCTTGATGGTGATTTAGAGGGAAATAAAAGTCATAATGGCATTTATGTCAATGGGAATAAATGCTTAGTTCATGAATTAAAAGATGGTGATTTAATTAACTTTGGCTGTGATATAAATGCCAGTTTTCATTTAATAGTCAGTCAAGAAAAAAGAGAGGAAGAACCAGTTGAAAGTCTAGGACAGTTTCAAGTAAATCCGACGGAAAATGGAACCGATTCTAGCTATGATGACCCCCATGCCAAAAGTACCTTAATTCTTCATCAAGCTCCATCGCAAATCATAAGTTTTAATAGCAAGATTCAAGAGGAATATTCTTCGTTTATTCTCACGGATTTACCTAACCGTTATGTCTTTAATGAATATCTATCAAGTGCTATTAATAATTCCCAGAAAAATAATAAACTGATCGGGCTTTTATTGGTGGATATGGGGCGGATAAGAAATGTCAACAGTCAACTAGGTTATCGACTGGGAGATAAACTATTAAAAATTTTAATTGAACGTTTAAGAAAAAGTTTGCGGTCAGAGGATATAGTCGCCCATTGGAGAGGGTACGAATTTATTATCCTGCTGTCACACATTAATGATGCTAATGATCTAGAAAAGGTTGGTCAAAGAATTATTAAAACCCTAGAAAGTAATTACGAAATCGAAAATCACTCCCTAGTCGTGCGATTAAGTTTAGGTTCAGTTATCTATCCCCCCGACGGCACAGACAGGAAAGTAATATTACAGAAACTGGAGGAAAATTTAGTAGAAGTCAAGAATAATATAAATAATAACTCCCAGATAGAGTCGGTTAATGTTCACCCCAAAAATAATCGTAGTTCTAAAGTTGAATATTTTCTCTATCAGGCAATGAGAAATAATGAATTAGCTCTTTACTATCAACCGCAAGTTAATATTCTTCAGGGGCAAGTGGAAGGATTGGAGGCATTATTGTGCTGGTTACACCCTCAATTCGGATTAATCCCCCCTAATCGTTTTTTACCCTTAGTCGAAGAAAGCGAGTTAATCCTTGAGCTTAATCGTTGGGTACTAAAAAATGCCTGTCAACAGGCACAAATATGGCAGCAGGGGGGATTATTATACACTCCCATCTCGATCAATTTGTCCCCACACCAATTGCGCGATCCCCAGTTGCTCACCAACCTAAAACAAGTCTTGACTGAAACCAAAATCGGGCCTTTCTTTCTGGAGGTAGAAATAACCGAGACAAGTTTACTGGAAAATAGCCGCGAAACCGGTCGAATTCTTGGGGATTTGCAGAAATTGGGTATTAGTATTACCCTCGATGATTTTGGCAGTGGTTACGCTTCGATCGCCTATCTCGAGCAATTTCCCGTGAAAAAACTGAAAATAGAGCAATCTTTAACAAAAAAACTGACTGATGCTCCCCAAGATACCCGTTTTATCTCGTCATTGCTGGCGATAGCGAAAAGTTTTAACTTAATAGCGATCGCCAAGGGAGTAGAAACCCAACAACAATTAGAAATCCTGCAAGAATTAGGTTGTGAGAGAATGCAAGGCAATCGCATCAGTTGCCCCCTAGCAGTGGAGGAAATGACGACATTTCTCCACACCCACCGCACCCTCTCAGTAATCAGTGATCAGTGATCAGTTAGCAGTTATCAGATCTGGGTTTTTAGTAAGGAGGAGTAAATAGGGTTTACGGCAAAAAGCTTTTCCTAGGGGCAGGGTGTGGGGTGTGGGGTGTGGGGTGTGGGGTTTTACCCATTTTCAGGTGGTCAATTACCTAATTTTCAGGGAAAAATTACCTGAATTTTCCCCCCAATCACTCCAATGGTCGGCACTTTTTGAGGGAAAAAAGTCTAAAAGCCTTATCCAACAAGGTTTTTAGATTTATTCAGCAAGCCCTAAATAGCATTAAGTACCTATAGCGGTAAGCGCTTGAGTGAGATACAGACCAAGCTTTGCCTAGCATGGTTTATAGCTCGTGACACTGTACCTCATACGACTGCACACCGCTATAAGCAAAATTAATTACACATATCTAACCACCTCTTGCCTCTTGCCCCTTGCCTATCTTCACTAGGAAATTAATTTTGCACGACTACTTAACAGTGCTGTCCTTGCACTGATCACTGTTTACTGATAACTGATAACTGATAACTGATAACTGATAACTGATTTTGGTCACTGATTCCGGTATGATCTGAACAGAGAATCTAGTATTAAATACTTACTCATTCTAGCGTGAGGCTCTCGCCGAACCTGTCAGCAGCAGAAATTTGTAGCGGCGGGGTACTGCTGGATCCAGAGTCTGGTTTAATTACATACTATAGGGTTAACAATTAGTTGTGTATTTAGAGGGAAACTATGGCCAATAAGCCAGAGCGCGTGGTTCTAATCGGTGTAGCTGGGGACTCCGGTTGTGGGAAATCTACTTTTTTACGTCGTTTGACCGATTTATTCGGGGCCGAGTTTATGACAGTGATCTGTTTAGATGACTACCATTGCCTCGATCGCAAACAGAGAAAAGAGGTGGGTGTCACCGCACTCAATCCGAAAGCGAATAACTTTGACCTAATGTATGAGCAGATTAAAGCTCTCAAGGGAGGTCAAGCCATTAATAAACCTATTTATAATCATGAAACGGGGATGATCGATCCCCCCGAAATCATCGAACCGAATAAGGTAATCGTGATCGAGGGACTACACCCCTTATATGATGAACGAGTCCGGTCTCTATTAGATTTCAGCGTTTATCTCGATATTAGCGATGAAGTCAAAGTTAACTGGAAAATTCAACGGGATATGGCCGAGCGCGGTCACACCTATGATGATGTGATGGCGGCCATTAATTCTAGAAAACCCGATTTCAGTGCCTATATCGATCCCCAAAGACAGTACGCTGACGTGGTGATTCAAGTGCTGCCCACCAAATTACTTGAAGATCACGAAAGTAAATTACTGCGGGTCCGTTTAATCCAGAAAGAAGGGGTAGAAAACTTTGAACCCGCTTATCTGTTTGATGAAGGTTCCACCATCGATTGGCGGCCCTGTGGTCGTAAATTGACCTGCACTTATCCCGGTATTAAACTCTACTATGGTCCAGATGGCTTCTTGGGCAATGAAGTGTCGATTCTGGAACTAGATGGTCAATTCGATAACCTAGAAGAAATGATCTACATCGAAAGCCATTTGAGCAAAACTGGCACTAAATACTACGGTGAAATGACCGAATTACTGCTCAAACACAAGGATTATCCCGGTTCCACCAATGGTACGGGTTTATTCCAAGTATTGGTCGGTCTCAAAATGCGTGAAACCTACGAAAAACTAATGGCAGCCGAAGCAAAAGTGGCAGCGTCAGTCTAGTTTCTAGTTTTGACCGAACCGGCATCCTATATGGTTAGGATGCTGGTTTTTTTTAATCTACTAATCCCGATCGCAGGGCCAGCACTGCCGCTTGAGTGCGATCATCCACAGAGAGTTTATTTAAGATATTGCGGACATGGGTTTTCACCGTGCCGATGGTGATATAGAGTCGGCTGGCAATCTGAGCATTACTACAACCCGCAACAATCAGATCGAGAATTTCTAGCTCTCGTTGCGTTAGGGGCGCATTTTCCAATAATTGACGATATTCTGGGTCAAGGCCGTGAATTGCCACTGTTTTCGACCTGGCAGCCCCACCCACGGGAACTGTTTGGCGCACTTGTTTCAGGATAATATTGGCGATCACAGGATCGATCCAGGGATTGCCTTCCTGGGTGTAATAAATCGCCTCGACTAATTTATCGACGCTAATATCCTTCATACAGTAGGAATCAGCCCCAGCAGCAAAAGCCGCTAAAACCTGTTCTGGGGTTTTGTGCATGGTTAGGATCAGGATTTTCGTGGCCAAGCTGTCTTCGCCCCGATTTTGTTGGAAGCGTCGCACTAACTCGATCCCATCGATCATGGGTAAACCTATATCGATGATCGCCACATCGGGTTTAGTCTCCTCTAGCAGTTTCAGTCCCTGTAATCCACTGATGGCTTCTCCCACTACTTGAATACCCTCCCGATGCTGGAGAGCCGCCACTAACCCCATGCGCGTTAGATCGTGATCCTCTACAACGACAACCCGCACTATATTCATATTTTTTGACGAGTTCCGCCGAATTGGACGTTGCTTTGCTAATTTTGAATTTTGGATTATTAGAGTCCCCCCCAACATTGACTTCACTCCGTTCTCCCTTTCTTGAATTCCACTTTCTTATCTTCATCCGGCAATTTCCTTTTTCCAGTTGATTTTATTTCTACTTACGAAAAGTAAGGCCTGCCAAGATACTTAAATCCCCCTCAAATCTACCTAAATCTACACTTTACCGTTCGGAGCTTGGTCTTTACCCTTCCATTATAACATCGTTTAAATCTCGATTAGGTAAGGATTTAACAGGAATAAATTTTCGAGCTGCTTGGGTTTTAAGAGAATAAAACCAAGCTCTGGTTCATTTAATTTTTTTAGACTATCTCAACACAAATCTTTTAAGTAAACAAAAAGATCTATCTGGGGATTAACTAAGATTAATTAAGTAGCTGGTTATAATTAAATTAAAAATGGATTTTAGGTTCGATCCCCCCTGCCCCCCTTGATAAGGGGGGTGCCGATAGGCGGGGGGATCCCCCCTTAATCCCCCCTTAATAAGGGGGGCATCTGATAATTTTTAACGCCTACCTACTTAAGCTGAGTAATAGCATTTAACTATAGATAAAAGCAAATCCTAATCATTGTCTTCCTTGATGTTATCCTTATACGCCATTTTAGTTTATTTGTCAATAGTGATCTTACCCATTTTCCCCTTGTCCGTCACCTCCAATTAGATTGAGGCGGAATTTTTCCCCACTGTGGCAATCCAGATAAAAATGGTGTCAGTGGGGAAAAAGCTCACCCCTAGTATTCCTGTAAAAAAATTAATTCAGCCGGCGTTACCGCTCCTTTTTCCGTAATGATAGCGGTGATGAAAGCGGCCGGAGTAACATCGAAGGCAGGGTTATAAAAATTAACATTTCTAGGGCAAAGGGTAGTCGTCCCCACCTGATAAATTTCGGCACTATCGCGCTGTTCGATCGGGATACCCGTACCATCCTTAAGGGAAAAATCCACCGTCGATAGGGGGGCAGCCACATAAAAAGGCAGATTATGAGCTTTTGCCACCACTGCGAGGGAATAGGTGCCGATTTTGTTGGCCGTGTCCCCATTGGCCGCAATGCGATCGGCCCCAACGATCACCGCATCGATCAGTTTTTGCTGCATACAGTGGGCCGCCATGCTATCGGTGATCACGGTGACGGGAATTCCCTCCCGCGCACATTCCCAAGCGGTTAATTTTGCCCCTTGCAACCTTGGCCGGGTTTCGTCTGCATACACTTGTATTAATCTTCCCGCCGTCCAAGCGGAACGAATTACCCCTAAAGCAGTACCATAACTGGCCGTGGCCAGGGAACCAGTATTACAGTGGGTTAAAATTGTCAGTTTTTCTGGTTGCTCTGGCAGCGCCAATAAACCATGATGACCGATCGCCCGACAGGTTTCCACGTCTTCTTTTTGGATATTGTGGGCAGTTTCCAGGAGATTTTTGCTAATTATTGCCACTTCTGGGCCACTTTCCCTGGCCACTTTTAACATTCGCTCGATCGCCCAGAATAAATTCACCGCCGTCGGCCGGGTTTGGGCTAATCGATCGGCTATTCTAGTTAAATCGGCCAGAAACTGCTCTTTCTGGTTGGTTTTAATTTCCTGCGCTCCTAAAACCATACCATAGGCAGCCGCTACCCCGATCGCCGGAGCGCCACGGACAATCATCGTTTCGATCGCCCGGGCCATGGCTTCACTGCTGGTGATCTCAACTTCCCCATACTCCATGGGTAAACGGGTTTGATCGATCAGCCAAACTTTGTTATCTTGCCAACGCACGGGATAGATTGAGTTATTCTCGGCATTGTTTGTGGTCATAATTAGTAATCTCCGTAATAGTTGCAAAATTTTGGTTTTTTTGAAGAGGTCTAGTCTCGTGCGCTCTAGTTACTTTAAGCGATCGAGCTTGGATTCTGGTCATAGCTAGATTCGGGTTTAATCTTATACATCCCGAATTTTATCCTTTAGATTCTTGTTTAAGTTTTTGGACTCTTTCTATCTCTTTTCCGGTCGGGTGTAGAGTTTTTTTTTGCGGGTGATTCTCAAGCGTTCGGCTATTCTTGCCACTGTGGCCACACTTAACACTATACCGGTTCTTTCTAGGAATAGTTTCGATAGTTCGGCTAGAGTTGCGTCATTATTTTCCTCAATCAAATCACCGAGGGCGATCATCTGTTCTGGCGTAAGTTTTAAATGACGGCCACATCGATAAGTCTTCGGTCGAATATCTCCCGTTTCTCGAGATTGCTTCAAAAGCTTTTGTACGAAACTTAAGGTTACGCAGAATCTTTTCGCTAATTGTCTTTGAGAGATGGGTTCGTTATAATAACAGTCTAGGATTTTCTGACGGAACTCTACTGGATAGGGTTTCATTTTTTTTACAATTTAGCTATCGATAACATTATACTCATTGAAGACATTATGCTGCTGGGTCGATTGTACCCAGTAATCAGTAGTTCAAAAGTCAATACAAGTGCTTTAGGGTAAAGGTTTACTGATTTTTTTGGGCAGGAAGTTCGGGAATAAATAAAAATAATTTCCTGTCTCCTGACGGCGGACAATTGATGTTTAAGTACCTAAGCAAAATTAATTACACATATCTAACCACCTCTTGCCTCTTGCCTTTTGCCTTTTGCCTTTCTTCACCAGGAAATTTATTTTACACGACTACTTACTTTTCCTCTTGTCTTCTTGCTGCTAATTGGTCTAAAATTTCGGTGTGAACTTGGCGAGTAATTGGATAAAAATAAGCAAGAATTAAGCTAATGATCAGAAAAAATGCCGGTAAAGGTGCAATTGCTAGGCGAATTGCTATTAAAGCACTATCCGGCTGCAGGGGAATTGCTTCTCCTGGGATTCTCGGTTTAAACCCCGATGTTTCTAGAGCAATACCGACAAGAAATAACCCCAAAGCTAAACCAATTTTTTGTAAAAGTACCATAAAAGCATAAAAAATACCTTCTCGACGTTTTCCTGTTTCTAATTCGTCTAATTCAATCACATCAGGAACCATTGACCAAGGAATTAAATAGGCCACAGATACGCCAAATCCCGCCAAAACTGCCAAAATATACATTAAAGTTATTTCTCCTGGTTGGAGCAAAAATAAACCAATTTGGGCGATAATCCAGACAGTCATCCCTAAAAAATAGACTATCTTTTTGTCTAATTTTTGACTAACTGCTTGCCAAAAAAACAACATCACTAAAGCTGTTCCCTGTACTGCTAAAGCAACTAAACCCGATTCTGCTTCTGATAGTCTCATGTAGCTAACGACGTAGTAAACCAAAATCGAGGCGGTTAATTGTACTCCTAACCAAGCACAAAGATAGATGCCAATAACGTATAAAAAGGGACGATTACCAAAAACTATTTTTAATTGTTCTTTCAGGGGAATAGTTTCGGTATTATCAGCAGCTTCTCTCTGTTTAATTGCCGCACCATCCCTGAGATGATTTTCAGTTTTACCATAGTAAATATTTAACCCAGAAACTATCCCTTCTATTCCTAATAAAATTGTAGAAATAGCGATAAAATCTCTGGGATTTGCTCCCATTTTTCCTACTCCATAGACCAAGGAAAGCGCACCGGTAACTATAAAAGCAATTGCCAAAACTTTTTTCTGAGCGGGATTGAGAATCGCTTTTGCTCCTCGTTCTTGTAAAACTAAAGCGCACCAAATAATCGCTATAATCGACATTAAAGCACAAACTACACCTAACAATAAAAAAGCTTTATGGAGATCGTTGGCATAGGAGGATGAGACGAGAATATAGAGAATTAATGAGAGAATGCTACCCCCGATCGAAAAGGCAAAACGAAAACTATTTAAGCGGGTTCTCTCATTATAATCATGAGTTAATTCAGGGGTGAGAGCCTGGTAGGGAAGATTGACTACCGTGTAGGTTAAATTAAAAATAATGCCGATAAAAATATAATATAAAAATAACCATAATTGGTTATTAGTCGGGATTAACCACAGTAAAAAATAGCTAATTCCGAAGGGAATCGACCCCAATAACATCCATGGTAAGCGACGACCCCAGATAGTACGAGTTCGATCGCTCCACATACCAATGATCGGATCGTTAATAGCGTCAAAAATTCTCACCACCATCAGCACACTACCGGCTAATCCTGCCGATAATCCTGCCACATCAGTGAGGAAAAATAGCAAGTAAAATACCGAGATATTGGCAGTGATAGCCGGTCCTAAATCACCCGCACCATAGGCAATTTTTGTGGTTAAATTGAGTCTTTCAGCAGTTAAATGAGCCATAAAAGCAATTACAGAGATTACCATAAGCTTAACCGTTCTGGGGGCATTTGTAACCTTTGTCAGAACGGTTGAGGAACTTTAATTTTTTTTGATCTCTAGTAATTCCTGAAAATATCTAGCATTAAAAGAGGAAGATTGCTCGATGACACCGGGGAAAGAGAAATAGCTTTATCTTTGGCATCCGAGAAAATTCTGACTATTCTATCGCCTTGGTCAGCATTATGAGCTAAACTGGCTAATATCAGTTATTTTAGCTATCAGCATCGAAATTTCCCTGATTCTGGCAGTTACACGCAAGAAGAGCCACCAGATTGTTCTTTTTCGGACTGTTAGCGGTTAGGATCTGTTACTTGGGAAACGATCAAAATGGATCAAGAAAGTGCGATAGTACAGATCAAAGATCGGGGAAAATTTTTTCGCCAAACCCAAAACTTTTTGACGCTGACGTTCTATTATGCCTCATATCTTCCTATTTTTAGAGATTTTTTGCCAAGAAGGCGGTATTCAATCCTATATTAAGGATGTCCTGCAAGCTTATCTGACTTTACCCGATTCCGAGGCAGTGGAGGTTTTTTTACTACGGGATGCCCCTGATTGCCCTAATCCTTTTAAAAATCAAGGTATTACCTTTCATTACCTGAAAAATAAGTCAGTAACTCTCGGACGCATTCAATTAGCCCTTAAGTTTTTAGTTTCTCTCCTCCAGAAACGTCCCCAACGGGTTTTTTGTGGTCATATAAATTTAGCCCCCCTCACCCGTCTTTACTGTCAAGCTTTAGGCATCCCCTACACTGTCCTCACCTACGGTAATGAAGTCTGGGATCCTTTACCAAATTCCCAAAAACAGGCCCTGCAAGCGGCCGCATCAATCTGGACAATTAGCCGTTATACTCGCGATCTTATGTGTGAGGCCAACGCTATCGATGCCAAAAAAGTAGCAATTCTCCCCTGTGTGGTGGATGAAGAAAAGTTTAATTTAGGCGAAAATTCCTTGACATTAATCAAAAAATATGATATAGAAAATGCCAAAGTTTTATTAACAGTGGCCCGGTTGTGGTCGGGGGATATCTATAAGGGGATAGATGTGACAATTCGGGCCCTGCCGACAATTCTAGAGACTTATCCCGAGGTAAAATATCTAGTTATCGGACGAGGAGACGATCGCCCAAGGTTAGAAGCTTTAGCCAAGCAGTTAGGAGTCGATAAACAGGTAATTTTCGCCGGTTTTGTCCCCACGAAGCAATTAGCCGACCATTATCGTTTGGCCGATGCTTACGTTATGCCTTCCCGGGAAGGATTCGGGATTGTTTACCTAGAAGCGATGGCCTGTGGTATTCCCGTGATTTCTGGGGATGAGGACGGTTCAGCAGAGCCGCTGCAGGATGGTTTGGTGGGATGGCGCGTTCCCTATCGAGATGCCGAAAAGGTGGCCAAAGCTTGTTTAGAAATTTTGTCAGGTCAGGATCAACGTTGTCACCCCCAATGGTTGCGTCAACAAACTCTAAATAAATTCGCCAAAAAGACTTTACAAGCAAAATTAGAGCAGTTAATCTAAGTAGGTAGGCGTTAAAAATTATCAGAAACCCCCCTTATCAAGGGGGGCAGGGGGGATCCGCACCCCCCTTATCAAGGGGGGCAGGGGGGATCCGCACCCCCCTTATCAAGGGGGGCAGGGGGGATCCGCACCCCCCTTATCAAGG